>JAOTTU010000052.1 GCA_029864225.1 Gammaproteobacteria bacterium
GGCTTCGGGCTCTGGGGCTTGCTGGTTGGCGAGGTCGGTCTGGCACTATCGGTGGTTGCCGGGATGACGCTGGGTATTGTGGTCGATGATACGGTACACTTTCTCAGCAAGTATCTGCGTGCGCGCCGCGAACAGAACCTGAATTCAGCGGATGCCGTGCGCTATGCGTTCTCGACCGTTGGTATGGCCCTTACGGTGACCACGCTGGTACTGATTGCCGGCTTCATGGTGCTGACCCAGTCCCCGTTCAAGCTGAACTCTGACATGGGGCTGATGACGGCCATCACCATCGCCTTTGCCCTGGCCGCCGACTTCCTGTTCCTGCCACCACTACTGATGAAGGTTGAAAAATGAAGCTATACAAGCCATTAATGCTGTCCCTGCTGGTTCTGCTGCCGCCTGGCGTCACGCTGGCCGAATCTGCCGGGGAGAAGGGTCTGGCGATCGCCGTCGAGGCCGACCGGCGCGACAAGGGCTTCGGCGATTCGAGCGCCACCCTCAGTATGATCCTGCGCAACAAGCAGCGTGATGAAAGTACCCGCGAGGTGCGGGTGCGGACACTGGAGATCGAGGGCGATGGCGACAAAAGCATGTCCATCTTCGACTCGCCTCCCGACGTCAAGGGTACGGCCTTCCTGACCTTTTCGCATATTACCGGGCCTGATGACCAGTGGCTTTACCTGCCGGCACTCAAACGGGTCAAGCGCATTTCATCCAAGAACAAGTCCGGGCCGTTCATGGGCAGCGAGTTCGCCTATGAGGACATTTCCTCCGACGAGGTGGAGAAATACACCTACAAGTATTTGCGCGACGAACCCTGCGCCGAATTCGACTGCTTTATTATCGAGCGCTATCCGGTGGACAAGAACTCCGGGTATACGAGGCAGCAGGTGTGGATCGACAAGACGGAGTACCGGCCGCACAAGATTGACTATTACGACCGCAAGAATGCACACCTCAAGACCCTGACATTCCATGACTACAGCCAGTACCTCGAAAAATACTGGCGTGCCATGCGCTACGAAATGGTCAACCACCAGACCGGGAAAAGCACCACCCTGTTATGGCAGGAGTACCAGTTCCGCACCGGGCTCACGGAGCGGGACTTCGACAAGAACAGCCTGAAGCGGGCGAAGTAGGGGCGGCCGGCTTCAGCGGATTTCCTCGATGGAGTAGATCTTATCCATGACCACCGGCGTGATCAGGGCATAACCCTGCAGTTGCCAATGCGCCAGCTCGGTAATGGCGGAGGGCACGACGTCAATAAACTCGTGGAAGGCATCGGTGTCGTAGTCGTAGTCCTGCGCGGCCAGGCCACACACCTTGAACTCGACACCGAGACTCGCGTAGTAGCGCATGCGTTCAACCGCGTCCTTGTATTTGTCATAATTTTTGCGGGCAACGGTGACGATTTCCATGCCATGTATAACCACCTTGATACTGAGGAATTCGGGCGCTATCTCGTACGGTGAATCCATCAGGGGGTTGATGAGTGAACGTACCCAGTAGAGCGCCGTGTTGATCTTTTGTGGATTATCAAAGTAGAAGTCAAACACCACCTTCTGTTCGGAGTAGGGGGTCTGGACTATCCTGGAGGTCTCCTCTGCAGCAGTGTATACAGGGGCGAGAATACATGCCACTAACAGGGCAAGCGCTATTATTCGTTTCATTTCTGGATACCTCTTCCTGTGCCTGGCCTCAGTATAGTTTACCAATGCCGGAGTATTGTGCGCATAAAAAAAGGCCGGACAGCGCGCCCTTTTCCCAACCAAATACAGAGAAATTATTCGCTCTTGGCAGTCGGCAGGCCGAGTGTCTCCCAGTCCTGCATGCCACCCAGTACCACTAGTTGAAGATACGGATGTCTGTTGCGACAACGGTGTTAATCGCAGTAATGCACTTCTTCCTCTTTACTATAATCACCTTCCTTATTATCGTTACCTTCTTGATTATCGTAACTTTGTAGACCGGAGGCATCCTCTGCCGGCTGTTCTGCTGGCGGTACCGTAACGTTCATTTCAGCTTCCTGTGCAGGAACCGGCAAGACCGCAATCAGCAAGAAAATCAGAATTAAAGGCTTCAAGGTCTGCCTCCTGAAAAGCAATTTGTAATAATTATAGCTGCTAGTTCGGCACCCTCGGTGTATTGAGAAATAAGCGGGACTGTGCCCGGTGTCGCTCTCAGGCAGCGGACGCCTGCGATTTCAGGTGTGCCTGTGCCAGGGCGATGCGTTTCTCGTAGGCCTCGCGCGCAATACGGACGTCTTCTATAAAAAAGTCCAGTTCGTCCATGTGCAGCGCCTGGGGGCCATCCACCAGTGCCTTGCCGGGCGCGGGGTGGAAATCAACCAGGATCATGTTGGCACCCGCGATCACGCCCTGGGCCGTCACGTGGAAGACATCCATGATCCCCTCCGGAGAGGCTTCCCGGCTGCCCACGGAATGTGACGGGTCGATACACACCGGCATGCGCGTCAGGCGCTTGACCACCGGCACATGTGAGAAGTCAACAAAGTTGCGGTGCGGGTCACCCATGTTGGTCTTCATTCCCCGCAGACCGAAGACAACGCGCCGGTTACCCTCGCTGGCCAGGTATTCAGCGGCATTGAGTGATTCCTCCAGGGTAATACCGAAGCCGCGTTTCAGCAGCACGGGAAACGCGGGCTCCCGGCCGACCGACTTGAGCAGTTCGAAGTTCTGGGTGTTGCGGGTACCGATCTGCAGCATCACACCGGTGGGATGTCCGGTTTGCTCCAGCGCCTCGTGAATCTCACGTACGTGGGAATCATGCGTGACTTCCATGGCGATGACCTTGATGTCGTACTTGCCTGCCAGTTCGAACACAAACGGCAGGCAACTCTTGCCGTGACCCTGGAACGAATAGGGGTTGGTGCGCGGCTTGTAGGCACCCATGCGGGTGCACGGCAGGCCGCGTTCCTTAAGGGCCTTCATCATGATCTCGACGTGCTCCGGGATATCCACAGCGCACAGCCCGGCAAAGATGTTCAGGTTGTCCTGTCCAAAACGGACACCGTTATATTCGAAATAGGTTGCCCGGTCATCGTCATGGTGACGACCCAGGACACGGTATTCTTCTGAGACGCGCACCACGCGCTCGACACAGGGTAGATTTGCCATGTCCTCGATCTGCAGTGTAGCCGTATCCCCGACCAGGTAAATCTCGGTCAGCGTTTGCTGTACACCCACCTCGTCATGGACACGTACCTGAATATTGCGCATCCGGGAAAGATGCTCCATCAACTGGCGGAACGCTTTGCTGTTCTTGTCGGTATCGGCCTGCAGAATCAAAATCATGTTGTTTTTCCTGATAAATACGTGATTGTAACCGGCATATTATCCATTAATCGCGTGTTCCTTACTACCGCCCGCATGGCCTGCGGGCTAGTCCCGGAAGCGGCGCAACAGGTCGTGGTAGGCGTCAATGCGCCGGTCGCGCAGATAGGGCCAGGCCCGGCGCAGTTGCTCGCTGCGCCCCAGGTCGATTTCGGTGACCAGCACCTCCGGGGTGTCCGCAGCGGCCTGCGCCAGCAGTTCACCCTGGGGGCCTATGGCTACGCTGCCGCCCCAGAAGCGAATGCCGCCCGTCTGTCCGGAAGGGTCGGCTTCATGGCCAGTGCGATTGCAGGCCAGCAGCGGCAGGTTGTTGGCGATGGCATGGCCGCGCTGGATGGTCAGCCAGGCATCGTGCTGACGTACACGTTCCTCCGCGGGATCCTGCATGTCCCAGCCGATGGCGGTTGGATAAAGCAGCAGTTCGGCACCAGCAAGCGCCATCAGCCGGGCAGCCTCCGGGTACCATTGGTCCCAGCACACCAGCAGGCCCAGCCTGCCCACCGAGGTGTCCACCGGGGTGAAGCCAAGATCACCCGGGGTGAAATAGTATTTTTCGTAATAGCCGGGATCGTCCGGGATATGCATCTTGCGGTAGCAGCCGGCAATGCTGGCGTCGGTATCCAGTGCAACCGCCGTGTTGTGATACAGGCCGGGAGCACGTTTTTCGAAGATCGATGTCACTATCACGGTGTTCAACTCGACCGCGATCTCGCCGAGCCGTTGGGTCGTCGGCCCGGGGATCGTCTCAGCCAGTTCGAAATTGGCCTGGTCTTGCGTCTGGCAAAAGTACAGGCTGCTGTGTAATTCCTGCAGCAGTATCAGCCTTGCACCCCGGGCCGCCGCCGTGCGTATGCCTTGAATCGTGGTTTCGATATTGGCGGCAGAGTCGGCGCTGCAGGCGTGCTGCACCATACCAATGGTCAAACGCTTGTTCGTCACTGTGTGCCCCGTTTTATTGACTGAGTGACAGGAAGCCTTCAGGCAGTTGCATTGTAGCGCAATGCAGGCTTCCGTATTGCTGGATCAGGGCAAGGCAATTAATCGGAATGATCTCCCGGTCGGGGAAACCGGCCGCCAGTCGTTCCAGGGCGACAGCATCGGCCGGGTCGTTATAGACCGGGACCAGTAACGCCGCATTGATCACCAGAAAGTTGCTGTAACTGGCCGGCAAGCGCTGTCCGGTTGCACCGCAGACCGGGCGCGGCAGGGGGAGCGGTACCAGCCGGTAGGGTTCACCGTCGGCCCTGCGAAAAGACTGCAACTGTATTTCCATGGCCGCGAGCGGGGGGTAGTGGGTGTCGTCGTGATCGGTGCACTGCAGGTAGGCGATCGTTTGCGGGGAACAGAAGCGTGCGAGCATATCGATGTGGGCATCGGTGTCGTCACCTTCAAGCTCGCCGTGGTCAAGCCACAAGACGCGTTCAATCCCCATGAGTTCATGGAATAGCTGTTCCAGGCTGTGTTTGTCGTGCCCCGGGTTTCGACCACTGTGTATCAGGCAGTGCGCCGTGGTCAGCAGGGTACCTTGCCCGTCCGTGTCGATGCTGCCGCCTTCGAGGACCAGCGACTGGTGCTGGAAGTCTGTGCCTGCAAACAGGCCCGCGGCATTCAATGCCGTGCTGATCGCGTTATCCAGTTCTGCCGGGTGCTTGTTGCCCCAGCCATTGAAGCTGAAGTCGAGGAGGGTGCGTTCTGCTCCCGTAGAAACCGCGATCGGCCCGTAGTCCCTGATCCAGGTGTCGTTCGTGGGCGCCTGGAAAAAGTGCAGGGCGTCACCACAGATACCGGCGGTTGCCAGCGTGTGTTCCACCTGGCGTTGATGCGAGCTGTCATAACAGATCACCACCAGGGGCTCGCGCCGGGTTATTTCCCGGGCGATTTCCACATAGACCGCGGTAACGGCGTCGATGTCGTCCTGCCAGTCGCTGCAGGCGTGCGGCCAGGTCAGCAGCACGCCGGACTGGGCTGTGAATTCCGCAATCAGGCAGCGCCGCCGCATGGGAGGGCGTCAGGTCTTACATGCTCAAGGCGGGGAGATCAGTTCGAGGTCGGGCGGCGCACCACGGAATGCAGAACCAGGTCGTTTTCAAAAAATACCGAAAAACCCTGGTAGTCCCAGCGAGTGATCGGGGGGTGCCTGGGATTGCCTGTTGTGGACACGGCGGGATATTCCTTCGCGGGGCTGCCGTAACTGTTGCGTACACTGTCCATGTTCATACCCTTGCGCGGGGTTTGCACATTGGGCGTGGACTGGATACCTTCCATCAGTAGCACATCAGCGGTCGCGGGGCCTGCCAGGCTGATTCCCAGTAACAGCGCAATCAGAACAGAGCGGATACTATCCATGGTTAACTCCTTGCTAAACAGGATGTTACTGAATATACCTCTGTTGATGACTATAGCACCGACAGACACAAGACAAAAGCGGTATTTTAGAATATGTGATACACATCACCCGCCCCGGCACTCCCGGCCAGCACACCTTCGACGACGGTATTCGAATCCGTGACATCAGCAGACAGATCAGTAACCCGGATAAGCCCCCCGCATCGCTTCTGTATTGCGCCGATGATGGAGTGGACTGACCGTCACTGCCGTTATTTTCTTCGCCAGTTGTCACACCACTGCCTGCTGTACACGGAGATGATGACCACGGCCGCCCTGCTGCATGGCAACCCCGGGCGTCTGCTGCAGTTCGACCCGGCCGAACACCCCGTCGCATTGCAGCTGGGCGGCAGTCAGCCTGACGAACTCGCGGAGGCGGCCCGTATCGGGGAGGCGCATGGCTATGACGAGATCAACCTGAACCTCGGATGTCCCAGCGACCGGGTACAATTCGGCCGCTTCGGCGCCTGCCTGATGGCAGAACCCGAGCGCGTAGCCACCTGTATTACCGCCATGAGGCGTGCCGTCGCGCTACCGGTCAGCGTCAAAACCCGTATCGGCATCGATGCCCAGGACTCCTATGAACACTTGTACCGCTTTGTCGACCGGCTCGCGCAGGCGGGTTGCAGTACCTTCATTGTGCATGCACGCAAGGCCATCCTGACGGGCCTGAGTCCCAAGGAGAACCGTAACATTCCAGAACTCAAATACGACTACGTGTATCGCCTGAAGCAGGACTTCCCGGTGCTGGAGATCATCCTCAACGGGGGGGTGTCAAACCTGGATGACGCCACCGCTCAGCTTGGACATGTCGACGGTATCATGCTGGGTCGGGAGGCCTACCATAATCCTTACCTGCTGGCCGAAGTCGATGGCCGGTTTTTCAATGACAACCACCCGCTACCGACACGTGCCGGGATCGTGCAGCGGATGCTGCCTTATATCGAGAGGGAACTGCAGGCCGGTGCTGAGCTCAAACACATTACTCGCCACATGCTGGGACTGTTCCAGGGTGTCCCGGGGGCACGGGCCTGGCGGCGCCATTTGAGCCATCATGGACCCAGGGCAGGGGCCGGTACAGAAGTGATCCTGGCGGCACTGGAGGCGGTTGCTGAGGTCGGCGCAAGGGACCATGATTCAGCAGAAATCATGCAGCACCATGCATAACACATGTCCAGCCCGGTGCACTGCCGGCAAACCGGGTAAGTGCTACACAAGGGGCTTCGGATGAAAGGAAAACGCAATCTGGTGGTGATTGGCGGCGGTCCCGGGGGTCTGGTGGTCGCCAGTGTCGCCGCCCAACTGGGACTCAAGGTGACCCTGGCCGAGAAATCGGACCGCCTCGGAGGTGACTGCCTGCATCACGGCTGCATTCCCAGCAAGACCCTGATCCGCTCGGCCCGGGTCGCCCACCTGATGCGCAACGGCGCACGTTATGGCCTGCCTGCCTGCGAACCCGAAATTGACCTGAACCCGATTGTGGACCGCGTTGAGTCGGTCATCGCGGACATCCAGCGACATGATGACCCGGAACGCTTTCGCGCCTATGGCTGCGACGTCCGCTTTGCCCCGGCACGCTTCATCGGTCCGCATGAGGTTCGGATTGGCGATGAAGTAGTCACTGCCAAACGTTGTGTGATCGCCACCGGTTCACAACCTGCGGTGCCACCGATTCCGGGTTTGCAGGAAGCGGGGTACGATACCAATGAAACTATCTTCGGGTGTCGTCAGCTACCGCCGCGCCTGGCGGTTATCGGCGCGGGACCGATCGGCGTGGAACTGGCACAAGCCTATGCCCGCCTGGGCAGTCAGGTCACCGTCATCGAACAATCCGCCAGGGTATTGCCCGCTGTCGATGCGGATATCGCCGACTGCCTGGCCGGGGTGCTGCGCGACGAGGGCATCAAGGTGCATACGGCTGCAGCGGTGACCCATGTGCGCCGTGATGGTGACAGCCGACAACTGTTTCTTGCCGATGGTGCAACTGTCGAGTGTGAACGGATCCTGGTAGCGACCGGACGCCAGGCCGCGGTTTTCGGCCTGGGCCTGGAGGCGGCCGGCGTTGACTGCACGCCCAGGGGCATTGCCGTTGACCGGCGACTGCGTACCAGTCAGCAACACATCTATGCTGTGGGTGATGTGTGCGGCCCGTACCAGTTCACGCATATGGCTGAATACCAGGCAGGGGTGGTGCTCGCCAACCTGCTGTTCAGGGTTCCGCGCAAGGTCGACTACCGGGTGGTGCCCTGGGTGACGTATACCGATCCCGAAGTCGCCCAGGTCGGCCTGACGCAGCACGATGCAGATGCGCGCGGGCTCAAGTATGATGTCGCCCGTTTTACTGTCGAAGAAGTCGATCGCGCCAGAACCGATACGGCCACGCAGGGATTTGTAAAAATCCTGATCGCAAAGGGGCGGGTTGTGGGCGCAAGCCTGATCGGGCCGCATGCCGGCGAACTGGTCCATGAACTTGCACTGGCCATGCGTGTCAAAGCCAGGGCGCGTGACATCACTGAGCTGGTCCATGCCTATCCGACCTATTCACAGATTCACAGACGCGCCATTAATGCACGATATTCGCAGCTGCTGTTTTCCGGGAAGACTCGGTTTCTTGTCAGAATGATCAACCGCCTGCTGCCGTGACCGGCTTGCGCGCACACGACAGGCTGCTTTGTTCACCAACAACAGGTACGTTACGAAATGCATGAGACGCTGCCACTGCTAATGCCGAGTGATTTCCCGCGGCTGCACCGCGGCCGCCTCGATACCCTGCAGGTCAACCTCGGTTACTTGTGCAACCAGTCCTGCCTGCACTGCCATGTCAATGCCGGACCGCAGCGCAAGGAGATGATGACAAACGAGGTACTGGATGACGTCATTCGCTACCTGGAGGTGTCCGGCGTGCAGACACTCGACCTGACGGGGGGCGCACCGGAACTGAATCCCGGTTTCAGGCGCCTGGTGAAGGCGGCGCGGGCAGCCGCTATCAAGGTCATCGACCGCTGCAATCTGACGGTGCTGCTGGAACCCGGACAGGAGGGGACGGCGGAATTTCTTTCTGATAATAAAGTTGAGATAGTTGCTTCATTGCCATGTTATCTAAGGAAAAATGTAGACAGTCAGCGGGGCGATGGTAGCTTTGCAGCCAGCATCAGGGCGCTGCGTCTGCTGAATAGGCTCGGTTATGGCCGCGAGTTGCCATTGAACCTGATGTACAACCCCCAGGGACCCACATTGCCGCCGCCACAGGCCACACTGGAACACGATTATAAAAAACACCTTGCCGAAAACTATGCTGTTCATTTCAATCAGCTGCTGACGCTGACCAATATGCCCATCAAGCGCTTTGGCAGTATGCTGGTCTCAAAAGGTATGTTTGACGACTACATGAGCTTGCTGCGGGATGCCCACAAGGATGCAAACCTGGATGGCGTCATGTGCCGTAGCCTCGTCAGCATTGACTGGGAAGGCTATGTCTACGACTGTGACTTTAATCAGATGCTTGGCCTGACTACCCGTGTCAACGGAAAGTCCAAGCTGCATATCACCGATCTACTCGCTACCGACCTGACAGGCAATCCGATCCTGGTCGCCAATCACTGCTACGGCTGCACCGCAGGGCAGGGTTCCGGCTGTGGTGGCGCCCTCGAAGCCTGACCAACCACAATCCATCTACACGAGGCATTTATGAATATTGAAACCAGTGTCAGGCAACGTTACTCGAAAGGGGCCAGCGAAAGACAGGAATCGCTGTGTTGCCCTATAAGCTATGACAACAGCCTGCTGGACCAGTTGCCGGACGAGATTATTGAAAAAGACTATGGCTGCGGCGATCCGTCCCGCTACGTTCAGGAAGGTGATGTCGTGCTGGACCTGGGGTCGGGCGGCGGCAAGATCTGTTACATGGCCGCCCAGCTGGTCGGCAGTCGCGGACAGGTGATCGGAATTGATGCCAATGATGACATGCTGGCGCTGGCCCGCAAGTACCAGGCAGACATGAGTGCCCGGCTCGGCTGCGACCGGGTCCGCTTTATGAAAGGCTACATCCAGGACCTGGCGCTGGACCTGGATGCACTGGAATCCTACCTGAAGGAAAACCCCGTACGCAGCCAGCATGACTACGCGGGACTGCGCGCCTGGGAGAACAACCAGCGCATCAATCACCCGATGATTCCCGACGCATCGGTTGACCTGGTTATTTCAAACTGTGTTCTGAATCTCGTCTCGGATCATGAAAAACAGCAACTGGTGGACGAAATCTTCCGGGTGCTCAAACCCGGCGGCCGCATTGCCATTTCCGACATCATCAGCGACAAACCGGTTCCCGCTGCCATGAAACAGGATGCCGAGTTGTGGAGCGGCTGCATTTCCGGGGCCTTCCAGGAAACTGAATTCCTCCAGAGCTTCGCCGCCAGGGGATTCCAGGCGGTTTGCTATGACAAGTGGGAGTCCGAGCCATGGCGGGTCATGAACGGTATTGAATTCCGTGCGGTTACCCTGACGGCGCTGAAGGGGCCGATTGACACAACCGGGCAGCAGCGGCATTCACTGATCTATGCGGGGCCGTTCGCACAGGTAATGGATGAATCCGGACGCAGCTATCCACGAGGAGAACGCATCCTGGTCAACGCCGCAGAACACGCCTGCCTCACGAGTGCCGCCTACCGGGGTGTGTTCATCGATCCGGACAGCCACTCCGCTACGGCGTCAGCATCGACACCCTGTTGCTCCAGCACCTCAACGACAGGGAACAGCAAAAGCGACAATGGCTGCTGCGGGTGATCCCGTGCCGATCACGATCGTCATCCCGGCCCTGAATGAGGCCGGTACCCTGCATGCCACGCTTGCGGCACTGCAGCCCCTGCGTCGCAGCGGCCACGAGGTCATCGTGGTCGATGGCGGCAGTCATGACGACTCGGTCAACGATTCCAAACCCTACGCAGACAAGGTCCTGCATTCACGCACCGGGCGGGCACAGCAGATGCAAACCGGTGCAGCCGCTGCACGCGGTCGCATATTGTGGTTTCTGCATGCCGACACCCTGGTGCCCGAAAATGCTGCCACTGCAATTATCGACGCACTGAGGGACAGCGGGCGTGCCTGGGGACGTTTCGATATCCGTTTCGCGGATACCGGGATACTGCTCGGACTGGTTGCCGGGCTTGCCAACCTGCGCTCGCGTCTGAGCGGGATAGCCACCGGTGACCAGGGCATCTTTGTGACCCGCGAGCTGTTCGAGCGGGTGAACGGTTTTCCGCCAATTGCCCTGATGGAGGACATCGCACTCAGCCGTGCATTGAAGGCTGGCGGCCGGCCGGCCTGTCTGCATCAGCAGCTGACGACATCGGCGCGGCGCTGGCAAAAGCACGGTGTCATCCGCACCATCGTCCTGATGTGGTCATTGCGGTTTGGCTATTTCCTGGGCGTATCCCCGGACACCCTGGCCCGCTACTACCCGGCCCACCGGACATGAGGTTCCCAGACGCTCGCATCCAGGTTTTTGCCAGGTCGCCTGAACCGGGGCAGACCAAGACCCGACTGATTCCATTGCTGGGGGAGACCGGTGCGGCCGCCTTCCATGCGCGCCTGGTGAATGACCGGCTCAGCATGCTGACTACAGCCGGACTCTGTCCGGTCGAACTGTGGTGCAGCCCGTCGAGCTCAACCACGTTCTTCCAGGACTGCCGTGAACGCTATGACGTCTCACTCCATGACCAGTGTGCGGGTGACCTGGGTATGCGCATGCACCATGCGCTGGCATCGGCACTCGAACACACGGAAGCCGCGCTACTGGTGGGCACGGACTGTCCATCACTTGGCGCCGCGGATATCGATGAGGCATTCACCAGGCTGCAACAAGGGATCGATGTGGTGCTTGGTCCCGCACACGACGGGGGGTACTATCTCGTCGGCATGCAACAGCCCGCACCGGCATTGTTTTCCGGAATACCCTGGGGATCGTCAACGGTGTTTGCCGAGAGCGTCGGGCGACTCGAGCAGCTGGGGCTCAGCCATCATTGCCTGGCCGAGCGGATGGACGTGGATACACCGGACGATTATCGCCGGCTTGATTCCCGTGAGGACGGTATGCCGACTGGTAAAAATGTTGTTTTTCCTCTATAAATATCTATATGATATGCATCAATTAATGAGCATTTATATTACTTGTTATTCAACCCTGTCCTGGAGGCACGTATGAGGCGACTCTATTTCCTAATCCCCGATGTTGGCAGTGCAAAGACTATTGTTGATGAACTTCTCCTCGCCAGGATTGAAGAGCGTCACATGCATATCGCCGCGGCTGATCACCACGCGTTGACGGAAGCGAATTTGCCGGAGGCCGGCCTGCTACAGGAAAGTGATTTTATCCCGGCCGTTGAGCGTGGCATGGCGATTGGCGGGGCTACCGGTATCCTTGCGGGCATCGCAGCGGTTGCGATTCCG
>JAOTTU010000053.1 GCA_029864225.1 Gammaproteobacteria bacterium
AAAGCAGCCATCTGCCGTTAAAGCTGAATATGGCTGGTGTTATCCCGCCGATCTTCGCTTCCAGCATCATCCTGTTCCCGGCTACCATGGGAAGCTGGGTCGGCAGCACCGAGGGCATGGGCTGGCTGAAGGATATTTCGGCAACCCTGTCACCGGGTCAGCCGCTGTATGTGATTTTCTATGCCCTGGCGATCGTGTTCTTCTGTTTTTTCTACACGGCGCTGGTGTTCAATGCCCGGGAGACGGCGGACAACCTGAAGAAATCCGGTGCCTTCATACCCGGCATACGTCCGGGTGACCAGACTGCCAAGTACATCGATGGCGTGATGACGCGCCTGACGACGGCCGGCGCGGTCTATATCACGCTGGTGTGTCTGCTGCCGGAGTTCCTGATCCTGTACTGGAATGTGCCGTTCTACTTCGGCGGCACCTCGTTGCTGATTATTGTTGTGGTGGTCATGGACTTCATGGCCCAGATCCAGGCGCATCTGGTGTCCCATCAGTACAGCGGCCTGATGAAGAAGGCCAACCTGAAAGGCCAGGGCGGTGCCGGTCTGCTGCGTTAGGCGACCGGATAATTAACCAATCGAGAAGGTAATCGACATGAAAGTGCGTGCTTCGGTCAAGCGAATCTGCCGTAACTGCAAGGTCATACGGCGCAAGGGTGTGGTGCGGGTCATCTGCAAGGATGGCCGCCACAAGCAGCGCCAGGGCTGAGCGCCTTGGGCAGTATGCAACGCCTTGAAAATCAGGAATATATCAACGCCGATCCGCGGTTGCGGGATGTGCCCGTGACAGCGGCGCAGGCCGTTGTTTGTAATTGATTTTCTGATGACCAGAAGCTATCCTTACGCCCCTTTCGCGGCGCCTGCGGCGCACGCCATGCTGGAGACGAAGTAAATGGCACGAATTGCCGGAATTAACATTCCAACACACAAACATGCCGGGATTGCCCTGACGGCGATCTATGGCATCGGCCGGAATACTGCGCGCACGATCTGTGCAAACTGCGGTATCAAGCCGGAAATGAAAATCAAGGACCTGAGCGATCCCGAGATCGAATCGGTGCGTAACGAGGTTGCCAAGTACACCGTCGAGGGCGACCTGCGCCGCACGATTTCCATGAACATCAAGCGCTTGATGGACCTGGGCTCCTACCGTGGTATCCGGCACCGGCGTGGACTGCCCCTGCGCGGCCAGCGTACGCGTACCAACGCACGTACCCGCAAGGGACCGCGGCGGCCGATCCGCAAATAACGATTTCAGCATATTTAATTAACAGTTAACCAGGTACAGAAGCATGGCGAAGGTGGCTACACGTACGCGTAAGAAGGTGAAGCGGGATGTCTCAGACGGGATTGCCCACATTCACGCTTCATTCAATAACACCATCATCACGATCACCGATCGTCAGGGTAATGCCCTTGCATGGACCACGTCCGGCGGGTCAGGTTTTCGCGGTTCGCGCAAGAGCACACCGTTTGCAGCGCAGGTTGCGGCCGAGAAGGCAGGTGCGATTGTCAAGGAATACGGCATGAAGAATCTGGAGGTCGAGGTCAAGGGACCGGGCCCGGGCCGTGAGTCCGCCGTGCGGGCGCTCAACAATGCCGGCTTCCAGATTACCAACATTACCGACGTGACGCCTATTCCGCATAACGGCTGTCGTCCACCCAAGAAGCGCCGCGTCTAGCGCAGGAATCAAACATGGCAAAGTACACAGGATCCAAATGTCGCCAGTGTCGCCGTGAAGGCGGCAAGCTGTTTCTCAAGGGCGAAAAATGTTTTACCGCAAGGTGCGCGATCGAGAACCGTCCGTTCCCGCCCGGCCAGCACGGACAGCGGCGCCAGCGTCTGTCTGATTACGCCACCCAGCTGCGCGAGAAGCAGAAGCTGCGGCGCATCTATGGCGTGCTGGAACGCCAGTTCCGCAACTACTACACGCAAGCAGCACGGCTCAAGGGATCGACCGGCGAAAACCTGCTGCAGCTGCTCGAAGGCCGCCTCGACAACGTGGTCTACCGCATGGGCTTCTCGTCCTCGCGCAGCGAGGGCCGTCAGCTGGTCCGGCATAATGCGGTCAGCGTGAACGGCAAGCGGGTCACTATTCCTTCCTATCAGGTGCAGCCGAGTGATGTTGTCAGCATCAACGAAAAGGCGCGTTCCCAGCTGCGGGTACAGTCTGCCCTGGAGTTCGCCCAGCAGCGGGGCATGGCGGACTGGATAGACGTGGACATCAAGAAAATGGAAGGCGTCTACAAGTCACGTCCGGAACGCAGCGAGTTGCCGGCCGATATAAACGAACACCTGGTTGTCGAACTGTACTCGAAATAAGTAACTGAGGAATTATCCATGCTTGGAAGTGTCAGTGAATTCCTGAAACCGCGCATCGTCGATGTTCATGCCGCAAATGATAAACATGCCAAGGTCACGCTGGAGCCGTTGGAGCGTGGTTTCGGTCAAACCCTGGGTAATGCGCTGCGGCGCATCCTGCTGTCCTCTATGCCGGGTGCCGCGGTTACCGAAGTGCATATCGACGGTGTTCTGCATGAATACTCGACCATCGAAGGTGTCCAGGAGGACGTCATCGACATCCTGCTCAATCTCAAGAAGGTTGCGCTGCGCATGCACAACCGTGACGAGGCAACCCTGACGTTGAGCAAGAAGGGACCGGGCGCGGTGACTGCCGGAGACATCAGCGTCGATCATGACATCGAGATCGTGAACCCGGATCACATCATTGCCAACCTGACCAAGGCCGGCGAGCTTTCCATGACCCTGAAGGTCGCCAAGGGCCGCGGCTATCAGCCGGCCACCGCGCGCCGGAGCGAGGAGAGCGAGACTGTCAGTATCGGGAACCTGCAGCTGGACGCGTCATTCAGTCCGGTCAACCGCGTTTCCTATACTGTGGACCGTGCCCGTGTCGAGCAGCGTACCGATCTCGACAAGCTGATTATCGATATCGAGACCAATGGCACCGTCGATCCGGAAGAGGCGATCCGGCATGCGGCAACCATTCTGCAGGACCAGCTTTCGGCATTTGTCGATCTCAAGGCCCGGGCCGAAGACAAGCCGCAGACAATGGAAACCGACATCGATCCGATCCTGCTGCGTCCGGTGGATGACCTTGAGCTGACCGTGCGTTCCGCCAACTGTCTCAAGGCCGAGAGCATTTATTTTATCGGTGACCTGATTCAACGCACCGAGGTTGAACTTCTGAAGACACCGAATCTGGGCAAGAAGTCACTGACAGAGATCAAGGACGTGCTTGCCACCAAGGGCCTTTCCCTGGGTATGCGCCTGGAAAACTGGCCGCCACCCGGACTGAAAGCAAATGAAGCGGTCAACTCGACCCAGTTAACAGGTAGTTAGAACAATGCGTCATCGCAAGTCAGGACGGCAATTAAACCGTAACAGTTCTCATCGCAAGGCCATGTTCCAGAACATGACCGTTTCGTTGCTTCAGCATGAAGTGATCAAGACCACCCTGCCCAAGGCCAAGGAGCTGCGGCGCGTGGCCGAACCGCTGATCACCATGGCCAGGAACGATACCGTGCACAAGCGCCGTGTCGCCTTCAGCCGGCTGCGTGACCGCGACACGGTCACCAAGCTGTTCAACGAGCTGGGTCCGCGATACAAGGACCGCCCCGGCGGTTACCTGCGCATCCTCAAGACCGGTTTCCGTGCCGGTGACAATGCGCCCATGGCCTACGTCGAGCTGGTTGACCGCCCGCAGGACGAGGCTGGTGAGGTCGATCTGGGGCTGGGCTGACAGCGGGCGTGCACGCGCTAAGCCAGTAAAAACCGGGCCTTGCCCGGTTTTTTATTGACTGTGACGGGATCGCGCCCGCGAGACCGGGGTTGCGGACGGCTTGCGCCCGCCGTGGCTGCTAGCCTGCCGCCTGCTATACTTTTCCGGGTGATCGAAAAGTGAACAAGGGGCCCGCAATAACTGATACCGACTGTCCAGTGAAGGCCCGGTCATGATCGTACTGTTCACCGACTTCGGTCTGGAAGGGCCCTACATCGGCCAGCTGGAGGCCGTGTTACAACAGCAGGCACCCGGGGTGCCGGTCATCAGGCTGTTTTCCGACCTGCCGGCCTTTGACATCCAGGCGGCCGCCTACCTGCTGCCGGCCTATGCGGCCGGTTTCCCGCCGGGGACGGTATTTCTCTGCGTGGTCGACCCGGGTGTCGGCGGTGACCGCCCCGGGGCGGTGCTCATGGCAGACGGGCGCTGGTTTGTGGGCCCGGATGAGGGCCTGTTCGAGCTGCTGGCCCGGCGCGCCCGCGAACTGGCGTGCTGGCGCTTGCCGCGGGCACAGGGGGTCTCGAGCAGTTTTCACGGCCGTGATGTATTTGCGCCGGTGGCCGCGCGCCTGGCACGTGAGGGGGCGCTCGACGCCGAGGTCGTGGCGCCAGGGCGCTACCCGCAGACCGACTGGCCGGACGAGCTGTTCCAGGTGGTGTATATCGATCATTTCGGCAATGCCGTCAGCGGGGTGCGCGCCACGGCGCTTGAACCGGACGCGCTGCTGGAAATCAACGGCCATCTGCTGCACGCGGCACGTACCTTTTCCGCTATGCCCGCGGGTGAGGCGTTCTGGTACGCAAACTCCAGCGGGCTGGCGGAGATCGCCGTGAACCGGGGACGGGCCAGTGAGGTGATCGGGGCCCGGACCGGTATGCCGATCCTGCTGCGACACCCGTCCGGCTGACTCCCGCTGCAGGCATCAGCTTAGCCCGTGGCGCGTCTATTCCTGCGGCGCGGTTTCAGGGCGTTCTTGAGGAACTGCCCGGTGTGCGACTGCTCGCTGCGGGCGATGTCGGCGGGCGTACCGGTGGCGACGATGTTGCCGCCGCGGATGCCGCCCTCCGGTCCCAGGTCGATAATCCAGTCCGCGGTCTTGATGACATCCAGGTTGTGTTCGATGACGATGATGGTGTTGCCGTGGTCACGCAGGCGGTGCAATACCGCCAGCAGCTGGGCAATGTCGTGAAAGTGCAGGCCGGTGGTCGGTTCGTCGAGGATGTAGAGGGTCTTGCCGGTGTCGCGCTTGGACAGTTCACGCGCGAGTTTCACCCGTTGCGCCTCGCCCCCTGACAGGGTCGTCGCGTTCTGCCCGAGCTTGATATAGGTCAGGCCGACATCGATCAGTGTCTGTAACTTGCGTGCCACCACCGGGATGGCGCTGAAAAACGGCAGGGCGTCTTCCACCGTCATCTCCAGAACCGCGTGGATGTTCTTGCCCTTGTAGCGCACATCCAGCGTTTCCCGGTTGTAGCGCCGCCCCTTGCACACGTCGCAGGGCACGTAGATGTCGGGCAGGAAGTGCATCTCGACCTTCAGTACCCCGTCCCCCTGGCAGGCCTCGCAGCGGCCGCCCTTGACGTTGAAGCTGAAGCGCCCCGGCTTGTAGCCACGAGACCGCGCCTCCTGGGTGGCGGCGAACAGTTCGCGGATCGGTGTGAACAGGCCGGTGTAGGTCGCCGGATTGGAGCGCGGGGTGCGACCGATCGGGCTCTGGTCGATGTCCACGATCTTGTCGAAGTGCTCCAGTCCCCGGATGTCCTTGCAGGGTGTACCGGACTCGGAGGCCCGGTTGAGGACCTGCGCCGCGCGCGGGTAGAGCGTGTCATTCACCAGGGTCGACTTGCCGGAGCCGGAGACCCCGGTCACGCAGGTCATCAGGCCGACCGGGAACTCTGCGGTGACCGCGTTCAGGTTATTGCCGGTAGCGCCCTCGATGACCAGCATGCGCTCGGGATCGGGGCTGCAGATGTGCTCGGGTATCTTGATGGACTTCTTGCCCGACAGGTACTGGCCGGTGAGCGAGTTCTCGTCGGCGATGATCTCGTCGGGCCGGCCCTGGGAGACGATGCGTCCGCCGTGTACGCCGGCGCCGGGCCCGATATCGACCACGTGGTCTGCGCTGTGAATGGCCTCCTCGTCATGCTCGATCACGATGACGGTATTGCCCAGGTCGCGCAGGTGGGTGAGGGTGTTCAGCAGGCGCTTGTTGTCGCGCTGGTGCAGGCCAATGGAGGGTTCGTCCAGTACGTACATGACACCGACCAGGCCGGCACCGATCTGGCTGGCGAGCCGGATACGTTGTGCCTCTCCCCCTGACAGGGTTTCCGCGCTGCGGTCCAGGGACAGATAGTCCAGGCCGACATTGACCAGGAAATCCAGGCGCTGGTGGATCTCCTTGAGGATCTTGTCGGCGATCTCGCCGCGTTGTCCCTTGAGGTGCAGCCCCCTGAAAAACTCCTGGCTGCTGCCGACCGGCAGGGCGGTCATAGCGGGCAACGATTTGCCGGATACGGTGACGTGGCAGGCCGCCCGGTTGAGGCGCATGCCGCCGCAGTCAGGGCAGGGCTGGGTGCCGAGGTAACGCGCCAGTTCCTCGCGTACCACGTTCGATTCGGTCTCGCGATAGCGGCGCTGCATGTTCGAGATGATGCCCTCGAAGGGATGGCTGCGCTCCACGCTGCCGCGGCGCTCGTTGAGATAACGGAAGCGGATGACCTTGCCCCCGCTGCCATACAGCAGGACTTGCTGGATGTCCGCGGGCAGTTGGGCGAAGGGGGTATCGATATCGAAGCTGTAATGTTCGGCCAGTGAGGTGATCAGCTGGAAATAGTAGGCGTTGCGCCGGTCCCAGCCGCGTACCGCGCCGCCGGCGAGGCTGAGTTCCGGGTGGGCAACCACGCGCTCGGCATCGAAGAACTGGCGCACGCCGAGGCCGTCGCATTCCGGGCAGGCGCCCACCGGGTTGTTGAAGGAAAACAGCCGGGGCTCCAGTTCGGTCAGGGAATAGCCGCATTCCGGGCAGGCAAACTTTGCCGAGAAGACCAGTTCCTGTTTGTCTGGCTTGTCCATCCAGGCGACGCGCACCAGTCCTTCCGACAACTGCAGCGCGGTCTCGAAGGACTCGGCCAGGCGTTGCTGGATGCCGGGCCGGACCTTGAAGCGGTCGACCACAGCCTCGATGACATGCTTGCGGCGCAGGTCGAGTTTCGGTGGCTGGTCGAGTTCCACGACTTCGGTGTCGATGCGCGCACGGACAAAGCCCTGGGCGCGCAGTTCCTCCAGCACCTGGTGGTGTTCGCCCTTGCGCGCCTGCACCACCGGGGCCAGCAGCATCAGGCGCGCACCCTCCGGCAGCTCGAGCACGTGGTCCACCATCTGGCTCACGGTCTGGGCCTCCAGCACGGTGCCGTGCTCGGGGCAGTGCGGCGTGCCGACGCGCGCGAACAACAGGCGCAGGTAGTCGTAGATCTCCGTGATGGTGCCTACGGTGGAGCGCGGATTATGCGAGGTCGATTTCTGTTCGATCGAGATCGCCGGTGACAGCCCCTCGATATGATCGACATCCGGTTTTTCCATCATGGAAAGGAACTGGCGCGCATAGGCCGAGAGCGACTCGACATAGCGGCGCTGACCCTCGGCATAGATGGTGTCGAAGGCCAGTGAGGATTTCCCGGAGCCGGACAGGCCGGTGATGACGATCAATTTGTCACGCGGCAGGTCCAGGTCGACATTCTGCAGGTTATGGGTCCGTGCACCCCTGATTTGTATGGTGTCCATTTGGTTTCCGGCGAAAACAGCAACCTGTTAATATACGGCGTTTTCACGGTCACAGCCAAAGAGGTTTCAACAAAGTGAGTCAGGACTCCGGGACAGTGGCCGGCATGAGCCGTACCGAACTGCGGGCGACGTTTTCCCTGTCCAGCGTATATGCCTTGCGCATGCTGGGGTTATTCATGATCCTGCCGGTGTTCGCCCTGTACGCCGGGGAGTTGGAGGGCGTGACCCCGGCGCTGACCGGACTGGCCATCGGTGCCTACGGCATCACCCAGGCGCTGTTGCAGATCCCCGCCGGTCTGCTTTCCGACCGCATCGGTCGCAAACCCGTCATCATCGGTGGCCTGCTGGTGTTTGCCTTTGGCAGCGTGGTGGCTGCCCAGGCGGAATCCATTTACGTCGTGATCCTGGGCCGTGCCCTGCAGGGGTCGGGTGCCATAGCCGCCGCCGTGATGGCGCTGACCGCCGACCTGACAAGCGAACACCACCGCATCAAGGCCATGGCCATGATCGGGATGAGTATCGGCTTGTCGTTCGCCGCGGCCCTGATCCTGGGGCCGCTGCTGAATGGCTGGGTCGGGGTGCCGGGGATTTTCTGGATTACCGCCGTGCTGGCACTGGGCGGCGTGGGGATCGTGGCCTTCATCGTGCCCAGGCCGGCGGCCCTCCACGTGCACCGGGAGGCGGAGGCGGTACCCGCGCAGTTCGGCCGGGTGCTGCGCAACCCCGAGTTGCTGCGGCTGGACTTCGGTATCCTGGTGCTGCACATGGTGCTGACCGCGACCTTCGTGGTCATGCCGCTGGTGCTGCGTGACGAGGTGGGTCTTGCGGCAGAGAAACACTGGGGTGTCTATTTGCCGGTCCTGCTGGCCTCGGTACTGGCCATGGTGCCCTTTATTATCCAGGCAGAGCGCAAGGGGCGGGTGAAGCCGGTATTCCTGGGTGCGGTGACTGTGCTGGTGCTGGCGCAGGCCGGCCTGTACCTGCTGCCGCTCACGCTGGTCACGGTGGTCGCCCTGTTATTCGTGTTTTTTGCCGCCTTCAACCTGCTGGAGGCCATGCTGCCTTCAATGATCTCGCGCGTCGCACCGGTCGACTGCCGCGGGACCGCGATGGGTTTCTATTCCAGTTCCCAGTTCTTTGGGGCCTTTCTCGGTGGTGCGCTGGGTGGGCTGGTACAGGGGTGGTTCGGGCTGCAGGTGGTGTTTGCCGCGGCCGCGCTGACGCTGCTGCTCTGGCTTGCCATGGCACTGCCGATGCGCCCGCCGCGCAAGCTGGCCAACTATATCCACAAAATTGTTGCGCTGGACACAGCCGACGCCGAGCGCATCGCGCGGGAACTGACCAGGGTGGTCGGGGTGGCCGAGGCGGTCGTCGTCCTGGAAGAGGGCGTGGCCTATCTCAAGGTGGACAAGCAGCTGTTCGACGAGGCCGCCCTGCCCTGAGGCGGGTCGGCAGGATTGCATAGATCGACCGCCGCCCTTCGCATAGAATAGGGGCCGGAGACACCGGCGCTGATCGTTCCCGATAGCGGGGTGCAGACCACAGGGAAAGTGAATGGATATCTAAAACAGGAGAGCACAATGGCACGAGGAGTAAACAAGGTAATTCTGGTAGGTAATCTGGGCAAGGACCCGGAAGTCCGCTACATGCCGAGCGGCAATGCAGTTGCCAATGTCACGTTGGCGACGACGGATTCCTGGAAGGACAAGCAGAGCGGTGAGAAGCAGGAACGCACCGAATGGCACAATATCGTGTTCTACAGCCGCCTGGCCGAGATCGCGGGTGAATACCTGAAGAAGGGGTCACAGGTCTACGTGGAGGGCAGGCTGCAGACCCGCAAGTGGCAGGACAAGAACGGCAATGACCGTTATACCACGGAGATCATTGCCAATGAGATGCAGATGCTGGGAAGCCGGGGCGGCAGTGCCGGCTATGCCGGTGAACCGGCGCCCGCAGCCGCACAGCCGGCAGCCGCAAGCAGTGGCGCAGCGGATGCCTTTGATGATGACATCCCGTTCTGACGCTCTAGCAAAGTATTCGTGCTTGAACCAAGGCCTGCCCAGCAGGCCTTTTTTTATAGCCGCTGTCGGCGGCTAACGGTCCGTGCTGCAGAAGCAGCGTACCCCTTCATCTAGGTTCCAGCTGCTCAGATTAACCCAATATATTGGGTTCTTTCTCCGGTTATAATGCCCGGGTCGGGGCAAATCCAGGTCGGCAGGCGGTCTGAATGTGGTGGAAATATTTTTCGAGTTCGCAAATTACTGTAGATAAGTTCGACAAGTTTTTGATTTACAATTTATATGTTCAAGTAGTTGCCGCCCTGAATTCAGAATATGAGCTAAGTGACTGCCCAAAAAGGAGATTCTTTTGTTTTATTGCTTGACAGAAGCGCGGCTCGCTCCCTATAGTGTCGCAAAGTGGGAAGCAGTGGTAATAAATGGGGATTTGGGGAGCTTAGGGGGCAAATGTGTTCCGTGGTGGCAGCGCAGTCAATCTGGACGTAAAGGGGCGGCTGGCCTTCCCCACCCGCTACCGGGCTGTGCTCGAGGAGCGCTGTGAAGGGCGCGTGGTACTGACCGTACACGACGACTGCTGCCTGCTGCTGTACCCCTACCCTGACTGGGACGAGATCGAACGCAAACTCGTCCGCCTTCCAAACCAGGACAAGCGCACCCGGACCTTGCAGCGCATGTTGCTGGGCCATGCCACCGAACTCGAGATCGACAAGAGCGGCCGGATCCTGATTCCGCCGCGCTTGCGTGAATTCGCCAATCTGGATAAGCGTGTCGTGCTCGCCGGTCTTGGGAACAAATTTGAAATCTGGAATGAACAGTCCTGGGAACAGAACTGTGGTGAATGGGTGTCAGGGGAACATGATACCGGTGAACTGCCGGGCTCACTAGAGTCGTTGACGCTCTGATTCATGGTAACGGATTACTCACACCAGCCGGTACTCCTCGATGAAGTACTGGAAGGCCTCGATATTCGGCCGGACGGTGTGTACGTGGATGGAACCTTTGGTCGTGGCGGACATGCGGGGGCCATTCTCGGCAGGCTTGGACCGGGGGGCAGGTTGCTGGCGATAGACAAGGACCCCGAGGCCGTGCAGTCGGCCGAAGAACAATACGGTAGCGATCAACGATTCGAGATAGAACAGGGTACGTTCACGATGCTGAGTCATCTGGTTGAACAACGACGACTGCAAGGAAAGATCAACGGCCTGTTACTGGATCTCGGCGTTTCCTCGCCGCAACTCGATGACCCTTCACGTGGGTTCAGCTTCTCGGACGATGGTCCCCTCGATATGCGCATGGATCCCGGTGCGGGTATCAGTGCGGCCCAGTGGTTAGCGCAGGCCAGCGAGTCCGCTATCTGCGATGTGCTCAAGATCTATGGCGAGGAACGCTTTGCCCGACGCATTGCGCGCGCCCTGATTAGGGCGCGCACAACCACTCCCATCGAGACCACGCGGCAGCTGGCGGAACTGGTCGCGGCGGCCGTGCCGGTGCGCGAAAAGAACAAGCATCCCGCCACCCGGACCTTCCAGGCGCTGCGCATCCACATCAACCATGAACTCGATGACCTGAAGTCGGTGCTCGAACAGCTGCCCGATGTCCTGGCAGCCCACGGACGGCTGGCGGTGATCAGCTTTCACTCTCTCGAGGACCGCATGGTGAAACGTTTCATCCGCCGCGAGTACCAGGGTGACCCGCTGCCACCGGATTTCCCGCTGGCAGGTCTTAGCCACAAGCCGCGCCTGCGCCCGGTTGGCAAGGCCATCCGTGCAGGTGCAGACGAGCTGGCCCGCAACCCGCGTGCCCGCAGCGCGGTCTTGAGGCTGGCGGAGCGCCTGCAATGAGCGTGAAGCCGACAACAACGCTGGTCCTGTTGCTGGCCATTATTCTGTCATCCGTGGGGGTGGTGTATGCCCGGCACCAGAACCGACTGCTGTTCGTCGAGTTGCAGGCCCTGAGCTATGAGAAAGACCGCATGGATGTCGAGTGGGGCCAGTTGCAGCTGGAACAAAGCACCCTGACAACCCACGGGCAAGTGGAGCAGGCGGCACGCACCCGGCTGGGTATGATCAATCCGGCGCCGGAAACCTTCGTAATCGTCAGGCCATGAACGGGAACATGACATTTTCAGTGCAGCCGGGCCGACGCATGCTGGTGATCCTGACAATGCTGCTGGCACTGCTGATGCTGGTATGGCGTGCCGTCAATCTGCAAGTGCTGGACAAGGACTTTCTGCAGACCCAGGGGCAGGCACGGCACCTGCGCGTGGTAGAACTGCCGGCGCATCGCGGCATGATACTGGACCGTAACAACGAGCCGCTGGCGGTCAGTACCCCGGTCGAATCTGTCTGGGTAAACCCGCAGGAACTGGAGAGTGTCCAGGAAAGTATCTCCACGCTGTCACGCCTGCTGTCACTCGACCGTGACCACGTGCAGCAATTGCTGGCCCGGAATGCGGCGCGCGAGTTTATTTACCTGCGCCGTCATATCAGTCCCTCGCTGGCCACGCAGGTCGGGATGCTGGACATCCAGGGCGTGTACACACAGAAGGAATACAAGCGTTAC
>JAOTTU010000054.1 GCA_029864225.1 Gammaproteobacteria bacterium
GGTCACCCGCGACGTTCGCGTCCGGCGGGCCATCGCCCATGCCATCGACCGTGCTGCGATTATCGAATATGTGCTTGCCAACGCAGCCAAACCGGCCGCAGCGCTGCTGCCCCCTGATCACTGGGCCGGCAATCCCGACCTCGAACTGATCCCCTATGCACCACAGCAGGCGCGCAGCCTGCTGGCCGAGGCCGGTTACCACCCGGGCGATCGGCCGCTGGAACTCACCTACAAGACCTCGACGGACCCGGTCCGGCTGCGCATCGCGACGGTCATCCAGCAGCAATTGGCGGAGGTCGGAATACGGATGAAACTGTCGAGTTATGACTGGGGTACGTTCTATGGCGATATCAAGGCCGGGCGTTTTCAGTTGTACAGCCTGGCCTGGGTCGGCATCAAGACCCCGGACATCTTCCGCTACGCCTTCCACAGCGAATCACTGCCGCCGGAAGGCGCCAACCGCGGGCGCCTGGCAGACCCGCACACCGATCACCTGCTCGAGGCCGCGGAGAATGCCGCGACACTCGATAGTCAGGCAGAATACTACCGTGCGGTGCAGACGCGCCTGCTGGAAGTGCTGCCGTATGTGCCTCTCTGGTATGAAGACCACGTGGTTGCCGCCCGTACCGGCATTGCGGGGTATCAGCTGGCCAGGGACGGGAACTACGATGGTCTGTTGCATGTCACCCATGTGCATCCCTGAACGGGGAACCCATTCGCAGTGGTCTAAAGGCAGCGCGAGCAGTTGACCTGAACGGTATAATAGTCCGATGCGAAACCATCCCCCGCTAATCAAGGTCAGCATCGGGAAACAGCGCCTGCAGCTGTTCGAGTCCGGCCGTGTCACCCTGGACTGCCGCATTTCAACCGCGAGCAACGGCCCTGGAGAACTCATCGACAGCGAATGCACCCCGCGCGGCTGGCACCGGGTGCGCGCCCGCATCGGCGCGGGTTGTCCCGTCAACACAGTGTTCGTCGGGCGCCGTCCGACGGGGGAGATTTACACGCCGGCACTGAAGCAGCAGCACCCGGGACGTGACTGGATCCTCACCCGCATCCTCTGGTTGTGCGGGGAGGAGGCCGGCAGAAACCGCCTGGGCGAGGTCGACTCCATGCGGCGCTATATCTATATCCACGGTAGCCCGGAAGAGGACCCCATGGGGATCCCGTCCTCCCATGGTTGCGTCAAGATGACCAACCGCGACGTCATCGAGCTGTTTGACCGGGTGTCCGTGGGTACCCGGGTCCTGATCGAGGAAGCGTGCTAGAACGCAAACCGGACGTGGTCGACCATGTTATTTCAGGATGCATTATGAACGTGCTAAAGCATGACTATGCTTACTGCTCTGTGTGCTGTTTTCCGATTTGCCCTTCCTTATGGCCGTGGGAATCCCGTTAGAGATGTGCAGATTGATGCTGACCGTGACGAGGTGTCTCAGGTTGTCTACACGGGGGCAAGTCATACTACCGGTTGTGCTGCTGGTGTTGAGTGGTTGTGCCGTGTTACCGACGGATCTCGGCCGCAGTGATGTTGATGCATTGGTCGGCGAGCGTGGCAAGCCCGTCGACGCGGGGACAGGCGGAAACGCCGCCTCTCTGGTCGAGTTATTGACGAGTCAGCCGCTGGATGCCGAGAGCGCCATTCGCATTGCATTGGTCAACAACCCCGAGCTGAAAGCCAGCTACGCACAATTGGGGTTTGCGGCCGCGGACGTGTACGCAGCCGGCCGCATTCGCAATCCCGTTTTTTCAACTTCTATTCTTGATTCCAACCAGGCCGAAGATCGCAATCAGGTCACGTTCGGTCTGGCGGCATCATTCACCGATCTACTGACGATGGGCGCGCGCAAACGCCTGGCCACGGCCGAGTTTACGCGTATGAAACAAACTATCGGGGCAGAAGTCCTGAAGGTGGCGGCAGATACGGAAGCCGCGTACTACCGCTTCGTCGCGGCCAGGCAGGTGGCTGCGCTGCGGGCGCAGATCGCCAGGGCGGGCAGGCTCTCCGCCACCCTTGCCGAGAGATATCACGATGCCGGTAACCTGACACCGCGCGATCTGGCCCTGGAGCGGGCAGCTGCTGCCGAAGCGCAGTTGGCCGCGCTGGAAGCAGATGCCGAGACCTATGGCCTGCGTACCGACCTGGCGACAGTGCTGGGGTTGTCGGTCGCAGGGGCATGGGATGCGCCCACCCGGTTACCGCTACCGCTCGACCAGGAAGACGCTTTACCCGGCCTGCTGGAGTTGGCAAAACTGAGTCGCCTTGATCTCGCGGCCGCTCATGCGCATGCCGACATCGTCGCGGACCGGCTGGGGGTCACGGGCTGGACGCGCTGGTTGGGCGAATTGGAGGTGGGCGCTGAGCGGGAACGCGATACGGATGGCTCGCGACTCACGGGTCCCACCGTCTCCTGGGAAATCCCGATCTTCACGCAGCACCGCGATGAACTGTTGCGAGTCGATGCCCAGTTACAGATAGCCATTGCAGACGTGCAACGCTTGTCGATAGCGGTCGATAACAGTGTCCGTCTGGCGTATACCGCCACCACAAATGCAAGGGCACGTATTGACCAGTACCGTCATCGCCTGATACCGGCGCGCAGAGCCGCCGTTGACCGCGCTCAGGAAGAAGAAAATTTCATGCTGATCGGAATTTTTGAACTGCTGAGCGCGAAACAGCAGGAATACGATGCCTATCAAGGCTATTTCGAGGCGCTACGCGATTACTGGCTATCCCGCGTGGAACTGGCCCGCGCTGTTGGCAACACGCTGCCCAGCAGTGCGAACATCAGCGAGCAGCGGCTGGATGTCGACGAGTACATCCGGCCGAAGACCGCTGACAAGCACTCCGGTCATGGCAATATGGGCGACGAGCCCCGCATGGCGCCGATGGACCACTCGAAACACAGCGGAAAAGACAATCAACCTAAAGATAATGAGGTCAGCCCTGACCAGGGCGTTGTACCGCCTGGTCTGCACCAGGGGCATGACCTGCACCAGAATACCGACGGAGGTTCGCAATGACATCACGACGCAAGTTTCTCGCCTATACCGGTGTCGGCGCTGTCGCGGCTGCCGTTTCACAGGCGGTCGCGGGCGCATCCCCTGAGACCGCTGCAAAGACAAGTGACTCGAAGCTGCTCGCCACAGGCAATACAGCATTCGTTCCTGTCAGAACCCTCAATGGATGGACCTTGCCCTATAAGCTGAAAAACGGCGTGAAGGAATTCCACCTGGTCGCCGAGGAAGTTGAACACGAGTTCGCACCCGGCAGCGTGGCGAAGTGCTGGGGCTACAACGGTTCCACACCGGGACCCACCATTGAAGCGGTAGAAGGTGACCGGGTCAGGATCCTGGTGACCAATTGTTTAAAAGAGCACACCACAATTCACTGGCATGGCATCCTGCTGCCGAGCGGCATGGATGGCGTAGGCGGCCTGTCACAACCGCACATTGGTCCGGACGAGACCTTCGCCTATGAATTCACACTGAAGCAGCACGGAACTCACATGTACCACCCGCACGCGGATGAAATGACACAAATGGCGGTGGGCATGATGGGCATGTTTATTATTCATCCACGCAAGGGTGAGGCCGTGCCCGTCGACCGGGATTATTGCTTTCTGACCCATAACTGGGCGTTACATCCGGGCACCTATCGGCCCGATCCGTCGGTCATGGTCGATTTTGATCTCTGGACGTTCAACAGCAAGGTGTTTCCGGCCATAGACCCGGTCGTCGCGCGCAGCGGTGAACGTGTCCGTGTCCGCATGGGCAATCTGTCGATGTGGAATCATCCGATACACATGCACGGTGTGCAGTTCCAGGTGACCGGGTCGGATGGCGGCCGCTGGCCCCGGTCACAATGGAGGCCGGAAACAACGGAAATCATTGGCGTGGGCCAGACACGGGACATCGAGTTCATCGCAGAACCCGGCGACTGGGCGTTTCACTGCCACATGGCGCATCACACCATGAATGCGATGGGACATGAAATTCCAAATACCCTGGGTGTCGATCAGACGGAGATCGATCGGGAGATCCGCAAGATGCTGCCCGATTTTCTGGCCATGGGCCGTTACGGCATGGCCGAGCACCAGGAACACGTGGACAGGGGACACCACACCGGGCCCGAAAATACTCTGGCAATGATGACAGGCAAGGGGCCGTACGGAAACATCGAAATGGGCGGTATGTTCACCACGGTAAAGGTACGGGATAATTTGAAGCGGGGCGACTACCGCGATCCCGGCTGGTACCGTCCACCGTCCGGTACCCTTGCCTCACGAGTCAGTAGCGATCCCGATTTCGGCAATCCGCAGCGCCATAAGCCCGGGTAAGGTCCAGCAACGATCAGTTCAGTCTGATCATCTTCAGGTTCAGCGGACGAAGGGACAGGAGCTAACAGCCGCCTTATTAAATCCTATATCCTTTTTCGCAGCTTTGTTTTAAGACCCTTTTTCTGAATCATCTGGCTCATTTTTTTATCGCTGGTGACAATGTGGTTTATGACCCAGTGCTTGAGGTTATCCTCGATGGGGCTGCAGGAAGAGATACCGGTGTCACTCAGGAACTGTGTCATGTATTCGGTATAACTATCGAGCAATTCGTCATGCTCGCGCTTGTGTTCATCGAAATGCTTGTACTTGTGTTCCTTCATGACATGCTCTTCAAGCGCGAAATGGGCCTGCATGCGTGCGTAAATATCGCCCAGACTTTTCTCGATATCTGACTTCTTGTCATGCCTGACCAGTTCCTCGTGGAGTCTGTTGATATCGTCGATCAATACTTTGTGTTCGTGGTCCAGTTCTTCTATCCCAATCAGGAAGGAGTCATCCCATTTAAATAGTATATCGGCCATAGTGGATATTCCCGGTGTGGTTAGCAGATTTGATCTTCATGGCATTTGCTTAAGCATCGGCATTTCAAGTATTTCTGTATTCCACCGAGAATAACAAAATGAGGAGCATATGGCTCAATAGTTTTTTACGACAACCTTAAGGTCGCAAAGGCTGCCAACCGGTCAGGCACCCGAAAGAACGGGATAAACCAGAAACCTGGTTAGCGGACCTTTTTCTTGCTCTTTTTCGCCTTGTGCCCGCCCGGTTTCTTTTTTTCGGCTTGCTCCAGCCGTGAGATATTCAGGCGTTGACCGCATACCCAGACCTTCCTGAGACCCTGAAACACATCTTTCGGCATACCTGTGGGCAGGTCGATCAGACTGAATTCCGTATGAATATCGATATGGCCGATGTGCTGGGCATCCAGCCCCGCCTCGTTGGCGATGGCGCCGACGATATTGCCGGGCTTGACGTCGTGCTGGTGTCCCACTTCGATACGAAACCGCTCCATGCCCTTGACAGGCCGGGTCTGCGCCTTGCGCTGACGCGGCTCACGCCGTTCCTTGCGCTGCTTTGGCTCAGTCTTGGGGCGGGCGGGCTTGTCTTTTTCCGGCTTCAGCAACAACTGCCGATCGCCGATGGAGATCTTGGCCAGCGCCGCGGCGATCTCCAGCGCCGGCACATCGTGCTCCTGCTGATACTGTTCCAGCAGGCTCTGCATGAAATCCAGTTCGCCGGCGGCCAGGGTATCGCTGATGCTCTGTTTGAAATCGGCGATCCGTTTGTTGTTGACCATCTCGGTCGAGGGTAGTACCAGCGGCTCGATCTTCTGGCGTGTCGCCTTTTCAATGGCATTGAGCATTCGCCGTTCCCGGGGCGCGACAAACAGGATGGCATCGCCCTTGCGGCCTGCCCGGCCGGTGCGGCCGATGCGATGTATATAGGCCTCGGTGTCATAGGGGATGTCATAATTGACTACGTGACTGATGCGTTCCACATCCAGGCCGCGCGCGGCGACATCGGTGGCAACCAGGATATCCAGTGAGCCTCGTTTCAGGCGTTCGATCATTTGTTCACGCTGTTTTTGTGCCATATCGCCGTTCAGCGCCGCGGCCGCGTAACCTCTGGCTTCCAGCCGTTCGGCCAGCTCGGTCGTGGCGGTCTTGGTGCGCACAAACATGAGCAGGGCCTCGAAGGGCTCCACCTCCAGGATCCGGGTCAATGCGTCCAGCTTGTGCAGACCACTGACCAGCCAGTAACGCTGATGGATGGTAACGGCAGTGGCGGTACGCGCCTTGATGGCGATCTCCTGCGGGTCGCGCAGATGACGCCGTGCGATGCGCTGGATCTCTTTCGGCATGGTCGCCGAGAACAGCGCCATCTGACGCTGCTTCGGCGTCTGCTCCAGGATCCATTCGACATCGTCGATGAAACCCATGCGCAGCATCTCATCCGCCTCATCCAAAACCAGCGCCTGCAGGGCATCCAGCTTGAGTGTGCCCTTGCGCATGTGATCCATCACCCGGCCCGGGGTGCCGACCACCACATGCACGCCCCGTTTCAGCTGCCGTATCTGCACCGCATAATCCTGACCGCCATAGATCGGCATCACGTGGAACCCTTTTATATGGGAGGCATAACGCTGAAAGGTCTCGGCCACCTGGATCGCCAGTTCGCGGGTTGGCGTGAGGACCATCAGCTGTACTTGCGGGCGGTCGATATCGAGTCGCGACAGCAGGGGCAAGGCAAAGGCCGCGGTCTTGCCGGTGCCGGTGGGGGCATGTCCCAGCAGATCCAGGCCCTCCAGCAGATAGGGAATGGCCTGGGCCTGGATCGGGGTGGGGGTTTCGTACCCGACCTCATCGAGTGCGGTCAATAACGGGGCAGGCAGATTCAGATCACGGAAGCTGGTGACAGAGGGATTGGCATCGGACATCTGAGATTCCTGGTAAGGGTGAAGAGACGCGCTCATGGGCTTGGCCGGGCGGCGCAGTATAATGCCCTGCCCGGTGATTATAATAGACCCGCCATGAAGATAACGAGTTTAAAACAGATTTGGGTCGACGCCGACGCCTGCCCGAAAGTGATCAAGGAAATACTGTTTCGGGCCGCGGACAGGGTGGGCGTGCCGGTGACCCTGGTTGCCAACCAACCCCTCCAGGTTCCCGGATCCCGTTATATCCGTTCGATTCAGGTAGCAGCCGGTTTTGACGTTGCAGACAATCACATAGTGAAGCAGGCGGAAACGGGTGACCTGGTGATAACCGCGGATATCCCGTTGGCCGCCGAGGTCATCGCCAAGGGCTGCCTGGCCTTGAACCCACGCGGCGATCTCTACACCGAAGACAATATCCGCCAGCGCCTGAACATGCGGGATTTCATGGACACCCTGCGCAGCAGCGGGGTAGATACCGGGGGACCGGCGTCGTTCAGCCAGGCCGACCGCCTGGCCTTTGCCAACCAGTTGGACCGGTTGCTGGCCAAGTAGATTAAGGAGTCAACGACGGCCGGTGATATGGTTCCATGTCTCCCTTCAGTCATAATAAAGTGATACACAAACGCTATGCGAGTGATCCTTAAAGTAAGTATCGTTTTGTTCTACAACCATTAGCTCGCAGGAAACGAGGTCGATGCGGTTTTATTTTTTAAATGGTGTGACTGTCTGAATGGCCGGGTTTGGCCCAGATATCGCACGTTTATGCGAAGGAGTGTCAATGTGTTACATAAATTGCTTATAACTGCCGTTCTCGCGCTCGGGCTATGGGGCTGTGCGTCGTTTTCGCCCATCGTTGAAAGCGGTGACACCCAGGAACACGATCAGACACCGTCTGGCACCTTACCCGAGGGAGAAGGCTGGTGGTACGCACGCTTCCATATCGACTGGCCTGAAGGTGAGGAAATCCGCTGGTATATGGGTACCCTGATTGGCGCTGAAGTCATTGCCCCGACCTTTGACGAATATTACCAGGATGTGTATATCTGGCGGGTACATCGGCGTGCAAGCCGCGATGGTCACGGGCATGTTTTCAGTTTTATTTTCTACAGTACGCCGCAGGGTGCGCAACGCATTTTCAATACCATAGAAAACCACGCGGTGGTGAAATCCCTGCTGGAAAGCGGACGCTTGACCAGGGTGACAGTTGATGATGTCACCCGTATAAGCCGGCCGAATATAGAAGATACCAGTGATGATCACTGGCCTGTATCAGTGCAAAAGACCTGGCCGGCAATGATTATGGGCACAAGCAGGATGTGGCTGGACCTCGTATCAGAACTTGCCTCCCGTGAGAGCAGTATCGGTGGCATTGAAGCCAAATACAAAAAGGTGCAGGACGAAATTACCCGTATCTGGAGAGAGCAGGGGCAGCATGCCGTGTTGCATCATCTGAATGCCGTCTTTGCTTACCAGCCACTCTTGATTCGCTATTAGAGAGCGGTCTGTGGTTGCAGGCGAGATGGGCAATGCCCGAGACACGCTGAATTGTTCTTAATCTGCACTCTATTAATTGCCCCAGTATCTTATGTGACTCTTCCGTCACCCGGTGGGAAATGCAGGCTGGATATGATGCGGCAGTGGTCTCAAGCTTTGACATAGACAGACATTCGGCAGTTTCCGGCTTTGGATCAGCCTATAAACACACTGGCAACAATGGTGGTCTTCGGGGCGCCGATTTGCGTCCTGATCCATGCTGTATTTAACCAGGGTCAGGTGCTTCGCCGTGCGCCTCCTTCTTGACCAGCAGCTCCTCGATTAGCTGCACCCCTTTCTTGCATTGTGCCTGACAAACCGCGAGCTTCATCTCGAGTCGTTCCCGTTCATCGGGGTCGGATTCAGCTTCCAGTTTTGTCAGCAGTTTTTGCTCCTTTTCCTCCAGTTTGTCCAGTACCTCCTCGATTGAATCGACCTGCGCCAGCTGGGCGCGACGGTCAGCATCCAGAAATTTCTTCAGTTTCTCTAACAGGTGTTTTGTCTTCATTGCACGTATCTCTTCAGCACTTGCAGCATCGCTGTCCGGCAGCTAGCCGCGGTCCTCTCGGAGTACATCCTCGATATCGGCATCATTCAGAGCGAGTTTCTGTTCCGCGTCTTTAAGGTCCGCTTCACGTGCCGCCAACAGGGTCTGGGCCATATCGACAAGGTTTCTGGCTATGTTATAGGCGTAACCACTGTCATTCATGATTGAGGTCGCCATCTGCGCGGTGATGTGCTTGCTGCGAATGTATTCGTCGAGTGTGGCATCCAGCTTTCTGCTGGCATCATCCAGGCCAAGCCTGACGGCGTCGAGTGACAGGATCGTCCCGGCATCGGGCCCCTGGCCCTTGATAAGCTCAATCTCGCGCAGCACCGTGGCAATTTCAACCCGTATGTCGTTGTACAGCTGGCGTACATACGGGTCTCGCGATAATACATAACGAGAGAGGTTCTTGTGCAGGTGTTTCATGGCCTTGACCGCCTCGACAATATTGAGGCTGGCCTGGCGCAGCGCATACAGCTCGTTGGACAAGTGTTCGGAACTCTGCTGGGCCTGCGCCTTGCTGATGAACTCGATAATAGCGCTGTGCAACCCCTTGATGTAATGCTCGTAATAATCATCGATATCCAGCGGCATAACCCGACGGGTGCTCGCCGCGGCCTCTGCCAGGTCCCGTTCGGAGGCGATGGTACCGCGGTGCAGACTCAGTCCATGCGATATCAGACGGTAGGCATTTTCATACAGGTGAACAAGCTCATTGCGCACGGATTCCACCGCCGTCGCCGGTATCTCGATTGATGCCTTGTTGATATAGCGTGGCTGGTCGAGGCTGGCAGCAGGGATTATCACCAAGCGTTGCAGCAGCCCCACCAGCCTCTTGATGAACGGCGCCATGATAACCAGCCCGATCAGGTTGAACAGCGTATGGAATACGGCGAGCTTCAGGGTGTAGTCATGATCGGCAATCCCGATGCCGGCACTGATCTCCTCAACGCACCACAGCAGTGGCTGCAGGAAGGCGACAGCCACCAGCGCGGTGATCACATTGAAGATCAGGTGGGCGACGGCAAGTCGCTTGCCATCGACACTGGCGCTGATGGCGCCCAGCATTGCGGTGACCGTGGTGCCGATGTTGGCGCCGATGGCCAGGGCCAGGGCATTCTCGTAGGTGATCTGATGGGCCGCCAGTGCGGTAATGATCAGCACCAGGGTGGCGTGACTCGACTGCAGAACCAGCGTTGCGGCGGCGCCGATCAGCATAAACAGGAAAATCCCGGCATACCCGGATACGGCATACTCGGCGAGGTTGAGCGTCTCCTTGAAGGCCTCGAAGCCCTCCTTCATGTAATGGATGCCCAGAAACAGCAGGCCGAGACCGGTGAGGCCATAGCCGATCCCCCTGAGGACCCTGGATTTCTGCAGGATCAGCAGCACGCCGAACACCAGCAGGGGCATGGCATAGGCCGAAATCTTTACCTTCAGCCCCAACCCGGCGACCAACCAGGCACCGGTGGTGGTGCCCAGGTTGGATCCGAAGATGACGCCGATGCCGGCAGCGAGGTCGATCAGGCCGGCACTCAGGAACGAGATCGTGATCAGCGAGACCAGCGAACTGGACTGCACCAGAGTGGTGGACGCGATGCCGAAGCTGATGCTTTTCCAGACCCTGTCGGTCGCCTGGCCGAGCAGGATCTCCAGCGTACTGCCGGTGAAGGCCTTGAATCCCTGTTCGAGAGCGATCATTCCGAACAGAAAGATGGCAAGCCCCGCCGCGATCATCTTGAACTCCGGACTGATCCAGAAGCCGTAGGCGAGCACCACGAAGATGCCTGGTAGAAAGATCTTGTTCAGCATTGGCAATAGTCAGCAGAGGCGGAGCTACCCGTGGTCATACGGCAATTCGAATCAACACTACATGGAGCTTGCCATGATACCAAGGAGGCGAACCGTTTAACCATGCGCTGTCCCACGCTCAGTCGGACCGGCGGCGGGTGTCGGCGGCATCACTGTCGAGGTGTTCGGACAGAAACCGCTCCAGGCCGTCGATATAGTCCTGGCCCGTCTCCAGGAAACCGTCATTGTGACCACCGCGGAGTTCCAGGAACTGCTTCGGCTCGCGGGCGTGTTCAAACAACCGCTGGCCGTGGGTGAACGGAATGATCTCGTCAGCGCGGCTGTGCGCGATCAGGAGCGGGCAGCGGGTGCGGGCAAGCGGTTTGAGTGCGTCATAGTGGTAGCGGCTCAGCAGCCGCACCGGGAGCCAGGGGTAGAGCGTCGCCGCCATATCCGGTACGGAGGTGAATGCCGATTCCATGATCAGTGCGCCCGGCCGGGTCCTGGCGGCCAGCTCGGCGGCGATGATGGCACCCAGTGAGCGGCCGAAGACCACGATGTCCCGGGGCGCGCTACGGCGCTGCTCAACCAGATAGCGCCAGGCCGCGTCGGCGTCTTGGTAGGTGCCGGCCTCGGAGGGTGTGCCCTCGCTTTCGCCGTAACCGCGGTAGTCGAGGATCAGTATGGCCAGCCCGAGCTCATGAAACAGACGAATGGAATCCAGCCGGTGCGAGATGTTGCCGGCATTGCCATGCAGGAACAGCAGGGTGCCACGCGCCCCGGAGCGGGGGATGAACCAGGCGCCCAGCCTGACGCCATCCTCGGTCACCAGGGTGACGGGTTCATATTCCAGCCCGATGTCGGCGGGTGTGGCCGCGAGCTCGCGCCCCGGCAGATCCGGGTAGTAAAGCAGGCGCGGTTGCATGAGATAGAGGTACAGGGCGAGGGCGCAGTACACCAGCACGATCACGAACAGGATGTAGAGCAGGCTGTTTAATGACATGGTTTGGCTTGCCTGTGCGTGACGCCTTGGCTATGTTTGAGGCCGGTCCGACAACCGCATCATACAATAGAGCCACTGCGAGCACTGACGAATCCGACACCCTGCACCATGCTGACCTTTATCGCCCACCGCCTGGCCGGCGCCCTCCTGGTTATCTTCGGGGTGGTCAGCATCGTGTTCCTGCTGATCCACCTGATTCCCGGTGACCCGGTGGAGATTATGCTGGGGGAGGCCGCTTCGGTCGTGGATCGTGAGGCCCTGCGCGTG
>JAOTTU010000203.1 GCA_029864225.1 Gammaproteobacteria bacterium
AAATACGATCTATTTTCAGCTGATGCAAGATTTTTATTCGACGATCTCAGCAGACTTGAGCCAGCGTATTTTGAGTCATAAGATACTTGATATGAATAGATGAGCAATTAAAGGGTATTTATTTTAGAGCGGTTACACGACATCAAATAAAGCCAGAAACCCGGGAAGCCATGCAACTGTCAGAACGATGAATCCGACATGATAGCGGTATAATCCATTCTGGATTGCGTTGTTTATAAGGATCATTGAAGAGTTTTACAATCAGAACAAAATGTCAGATACAGAAGCTTGAAGCATATCAACAAGATCCTGGACTTTAGCTTGGTTCCAAACGCGAGACAGAATTGTATTCTGCCCTGGTCAAAACCTGGACTTGCGCGCCGGGCGTAAAAAGTATTTCATGTCAAGATGACGAACGAGTCGATTGGGGCTGATTCTAACTAAGTTTCCCCAAACTGCGACAACAATCCGGGCAGTAGAGTGTGACCAAGGAATTGCCAAAAGTGGAGGTGGTCATAGAGATTCCACGCGGAAGCTTTCTAAAGCGTGGGTCCACCGGACAATTGGATTTTATTTCCCCCCTCCCTTGTCCTTTCAACTATGGCTCGGTCGATGAGTACATAGGTCTTGAAGGTGATCTGTTGGACGCAGTGGTGCTTGGGCCACGCTTGCAGCGCGGTGCGCGAGTAACGGTTAAAGCATTCGGTGCTGTGGGGCTGACTGATCGTGGCATGTATGACGATAAACTGATCTGCAGCCATCGTCCCCTAAGACCGAGGCACCGTTTTCTAATTCTTTACTATTTCAGATTCTACGCAGGGTGCAAGGGGCTTTTGAATTATTTCCGTGGCCGTCCCGGTCGCAACGCATGTGAAGGATGGTGTGATGCGAAGGAAGCAATCGAAAGGGCACGTCCCCGCGTGTACGCGGCGTGGAAAGGTCCCAGCATCCCGTTCTGAGCGCGTGGTCGATGCCTCGATTTTCTCGATCTTGCTTTTTCAGGGTATCAGATGGAGCAGTGGCGCTCGGGACATACTTGAGCGGTATCGCCGGATCTGCTGTGTGGCTGGGGTAGGCAGGAATAGCCAGTGCAAGCAAGACTAGCGACCAAAACAGCACAGATCTTCCTCTCATTGACCCAATGTCCAGTCCGAGCATCAAATCGCACTCGTACATCCAATGCAGGACATTCAGACTGGACACTCCATGTGCAAAAACGGATTAGTGCAAACGAAATCCCGACCTTGTGATTGTCGGGCTATGGCTCTTCCTGTCTAGCCCGACCTGCAAGTGTGATCACGAATCATTGCATCTGGCCGTAGTAGATTATTCGCACCCAAGTTTACAGCCACCATCGGGGCGCCGTTTTTGCCAGTACCCCTACTTCCAAACTCTGGATAGTTGTGTTTTTTTATCGCTGAAGCATTGAGTTTATAAGATCTCTCGTCAGCGGGATTGCCTTTCCCCTGTCTTATAATTAGTCTCAACACACCGGAATTATTCTGTAGTTTTTATTTGAGCCCATGAATACCAATGTCATTGTATCCCTGTGCCTGGCTGTATTCGTGGCAGGCTGTGGCGGGGGTGGCGGCTCATCATCTTCAGGCGCTTCGCCAGCGCCTGCTACGTACAGCCTGAGTGGCACCATCACGGCGGCGGCAGGGACCACCGTTGACAGTGACACCAACGATCCCGATGCAGTGTATATCCCCAACGATGACATCGGGCAGGAACAGCCGATCCCGAATCCCGTCGTTCTGGGCGGGTTCGTGACAGAACAACCGACCGGTTCCAGCCAGGATCGCTTTGGTGCGAGCGCCGATCCGTCGGATGTATTCGAAATCACATTGGTTGCCGGTCAGGTCATCGAGCTTGCTATCAGCGACTGGGACCTGACCGGGGCGGATCTTGACCTCTACCTGGTGGACGCCGTGGATCCAGTCAACCCCATGGTGATCGATGCATCTGTGGGGACTGGTGCCACGGAGATGCTCACGGCATCCGGCAGCGGAACATTCCTCGTGGTGGTCGAGGCCTTCACCGGTGCATCGAACTACGTCCTTTCTGTGGGTAATGTCACCAGCGCCGCTCTGGAGACCGGAATGCGCCTGAGTGCGGCATTCGTTCCAGGCGAGGCGATAGTCAGGCTGAAGCCGCCGGATAAACCACAGGCAGCGGATCTGCAGGCCTCTCCGATGGCGCAGCTACAAATGCGGGGGTTCAGGACTAAAGCAGGTGTATCCAGCCGTGCCATGCTCATGCAGCTTCCCGAACAAGCGAGGGCCATGGCTGCCCAGGGGAATGGTGCAGTCAAGACGATACCTTTATGGCGAGCCGGTCTTACGCCTCTGCAGGAAGAGCGGATCCATACCATCCATTTGTTGAAGGGCCTGAGGCAGAACGCGTTGGTTGAAAGCGCTGAACTCAATTACCTGGTCAGGCCGCAGCTGGTGCCAAACGACGCCCAGTATCCCCTCCAGTGGCAATACCCGATGATCAACCTGCCCCAGGCATGGGACCTGACTACAGGCACGCCGGCGAGTGGTGATGTCATCGTCGCGGTGATCGATACCGGCATTTACCTGGGCCATCCGGACATGCAGGGCCAGCTGGTCCCCGGTTACGACTTTATCAGTGATCCTGACCGTGCCCTCGACGGGGACGGTATCGATGCCAACCCGGATGACCCCGGGACCGACATTCTGCCGGGAGCGAGTCTATGGCACGGCACGCACGTCGCCGGCATCCTGGCGGCCCGTACGAACAACACTGTTGGTGTGGCCGGTGTTGCCTGGGGTGCAAAAATAATGCCTGTTCGGGCCGTGGGGCTCGGTGCCGCCGGCACAATCTACGACATCATGCAGGCCATCCGCTATGCCGCCGGCCTGCCCAATGACTCTGGCACGAGCCCGGCACAGCCTGCCGGGATTATTAACCTCAGCCTGGGGTGTTTGAACTGCTATGT
>JAOTTU010000055.1 GCA_029864225.1 Gammaproteobacteria bacterium
ACCGTCTCCGGCATGGCCGTCCCCGACCCGGTGGTGGAGGGCTTTCAGCTTACCTATACGTTTAATATTACCAATGACGGGCCGGATCCGGCCTCGAACGTGACGCTGACCGACCTGTTGCCCGCCGGTGTGATCTATTTTCAGGCGACACCGTCACAGGGCAGTTGCAGCGAAACCGCCGGTACTGTGACTTGCCTGCTTGGCACGCTGGCCGCTGGCGCCAGCGCAACGGTGAGCGTGGTGGTCACTGCAGACACACCGGGAGGGTTAAGCAATACCGCGAATGTGAGTGCGGATGAAGTCGACAGCAACCCGCCCGACAATGCCGTGATACTGGTGACTACGGTGTTACCGGACCAGGATGGCGATGGTCTCGATGATGGTTTCGAGACATCTATCGGTACCAACCCGCTGTTGCCTGACACCGACGGCGACGGCGTGATGGACTATGACGAGGTGGGCTTCGACGGTGATGCATCTACCTACACGCCAGGGCAGGACATGAATCCACTATCGACCGACACCGACGGCGATCTGCTGGGTGATGCCGTTGACCCGCTGCCGCTGGTGTTTAATTTCAACGACGGTGATCTTGCGCCACTGGGTGCCCCGGATGGCCAGGTGAATGTGGCCGATGTCCTGGTGGCCACCAGGATCGTGCTCGGCACACTCCTGGCGAGTGACCTGGAACTTTCTCACGGTGACTTCTATCCGCAAGGTGCGCCGGACGGGATCATTGACCTCTCGGACCTGATCCTGCTACAGAAACTGGTCTTGCAAATCACGCCCTAGGTAAGGCATGGGAAAAAGGGTCAGTACCGAATGTCACTTACGTAAACCCTGGTCCTGGTGAATCGCCACGGAAACACATTGAAGAAATAGAAATTGTTAATGAACATTCCAGAAACATTATGCTCATGTAGTTGCACAGGACTAATACGAAATATGTGGGACTGCAGTGATAGACAACACCTTTTAAGTGCATCATTCGTGTCAGCACCCTGAAAAAAACGTGACAGATCAACTTTATGCATGCTGACCTCTTTTACGCTCTTGCAGCGGTTGCTCGCTGGTCAGAAGGATATTCAGCAGGCAGGTCCGGATTGGGTGGGGGAAGAGCGGGTAGGTGCTCGGCATGGTAACCAGCGCCTCGGTGGGCATGCGCCGCAGGCCCACCCGGAAGCCACGCAGAAACTCCATGAGGCCGCAGACCGAACACTCCTGCGGGACTATGGTAGCCCCTTTCCGGGTGTCCGTTAAACCGGGGGAAGTTCAATTAGTCCCCTTTTATAAATCATGACAGGCCAGGCTTATGGGTACTGACCCCGTTGATTCGGATCGGTTGCAGCCGGTGTTCGAGTATCACCAGGCGACCAAGCACCGTTTCGAGGCCTTCGCCAGCGGGCCGGTGGAAGATGCCCGATTGACAACCCAGCCGGCCTATGAATAAAGGGAGGTCGGGGTCGATGGACCCCTGGCATTCCATTTCGGGTAAGATCGATCGACCCTGACCTGATTGACTGGAATCCTCATGAACGAGCCCGCAGCACCCGTCACCCCGACCGGGATCAAACTGCACAAGAAGTCGCGCCTGCTGGAGATCGTGTTCTCGGATGACACGTGCTTCATGTATCCCTGCGAGTACCTGCGCGTGTCTGCCCCCGCCAGCGCTGGGCAGGGACCGGACAAGCCCGTACACGGCAAGCAGCGGGTCGGGATCACGCAGATCGAGCCACAGGGGACCGAAGCGCTGCAGCTGGACTTCGACGACGGGTTTTCCGGCAGTTATTCCTGGGAGGCCCTGCACGCCCTGGGCGTGAATCATGATCGGAACTGGCAGGACTACTTGCAGTCACTCATGGAACATGGCCTGGAACGCGGCGCAGGCCAGGCGTCTGGTGCTGACGGCAAGGTCACCATCAAGCTGCTGTATTTTATCCAGCTGGCCAAACTGACCGGCCGGGATGAGGAGGAGGTCGAACTGCCGGAATCGGTCACCACTGTCGACACCCTGCTCACGTGGTTGGGCAGCCGACGCCAGGGTTGGCAGGAGGCCTTTGCGGCCGACAAGGTGCAGGTCACCGTGAACAAGCATTTTTCCGAGCCCTACACCCTGGTCGAACACGGGGATGAAGTAGCGATCGTGCCGCGGTCAAAATAACGGAAAAAAGGGGACATTCTGGTTTTTGCACCCCCTGGATTTCCTGATTGTAAAAAACCAGAATGTCCCCTTATTTGCTCGTGCAAAAGCTTCGCTTTCTCCTGCTGCTTCCTGTATAGTGCGCGCAAGTCCGGTGCAGTTCGGTCTGCACCCGAGTCCTCGCGGTAACCCCTTCCGGTTAAACCTCGAACATCAACAACCGTATTCAGCCTAGACCGTCCCGGGACATGTGTCGCCGGTAGGCCGATCCAGGAGCATTCCATACCATGTCATTTGATACCCTCGGCCTGTCGGCCGAACTCCTTCGTGCTGTCGCCGATCAGGGCTACAGCGAGCCCACGCCGGTACAGAGCAAGGCGATTCCCGTCATTCTTCAGGGGCGGGACATACTCGCCGGTGCCCAGACCGGTACCGGCAAGACCGCCGGTTTCACCCTGCCGCTGTTGCAGTGCCTCAGCACACGCCCGCAGCAGCACCCGGGACGCCGCCCGGTGCGCGCCCTAATTCTGACGCCGACTCGCGAACTGGCTGCCCAGGTGGCGGAGAGCGTCAACACCTACGGCAGACACCTGCCGCTGACCTCGACGGTGATTTTCGGCGGCGTCAAGATCAATCCGCAGATCCAGAAGCTGCGTCGCGGCGTGGATATCCTGGTGGCGACACCGGGACGGCTGCTGGATCACGTATCACAGAAAACCCTGGATCTTTCCGCCGTCGAGATCCTGGTGCTGGACGAAGCCGACCGCATGCTGGACATGGGATTCTTACCCGATATCCGCAGGATCCTCGCTTTACTGCCGCAGCAGCGCCAGAATCTGCTGTTCTCCGCCACCTATTCCGACGATATCAGGCGACTCGCCGATAAACTGCTGGATGCGCCCGTGCAGATCGAAGTGGCGCGCCGCAACACCCCAGCCGAGCTGGTCTCACAGGTGATCCACCCGGTGGACCGGGAGCGCAAGCGCGAGCTGTTATCGTTCATGGTCGGCGCAGAGAACTGGCGCCAGGTACTGGTGTTCACCCGCACCAAGCACGGTGCCAACCGGCTTTCGGGTCAGCTGGAGAAGGATGGTATCAGCAGCGCGGCGATTCACGGCAACAAGAGCCAGGGTGCGCGCACCCGTGCATTGGCCGACTTCAAGCGCGGTGAGGTGCGGGTACTGGTGGCCACCGACATCGCGGCGCGCGGTCTGGACATCGATCAGTTACCGCATGTGGTGAACTATGAACTGCCCAACGTAGCGGAAGACTATGTGCACCGCATCGGCCGCACCGGCCGTGCCGGCAACGAGGGGCAGGCGGTGTCACTGGTATGCGTGGACGAACACCAGCTGCTTGGCGGTATTGAACGCCTGCTCAAGCGTGACCTCCCCAAGGTCGTGATTCCGGGTTATGAACCCGATCCCTCCATCCGGGCCGAGCCGATCCTGAGACGCAGCAATGTGCGCGCGGGCGCAAAATCCAAGCCCCGCAACGGCTCCGGGCAACAGCAGGGCAGGAGATCCGGGGGCAATGGTGGCGCATCGGCCGGGTCGCGGTCGGGTGGGTCTGCCGGTCATGGCCAGCCAAAAGGCGCTCCAGGGGCTAACCGCAGCCGCACATTTTCCGGGAAACCACGCCGCCGTCCGGCAGCCTAAGGTCGGGCATAACGCGACCGCTGTTGCGGTGTCGTGTCTGGCGGTCGAATCGCGGCTGCAAGCCGCTCTTGTAATGACCAGTCCTACACCTGTCGGAGCGCCGGCCTTCGGCGCGATTGCTTGTAGACAACATCGCGGTCAGGGGACCGCTCCTGCGGTGATTGACCATGCCCTGTAGGAGCGTTTTGTTTATGCCTGGCGTTTTATCGGGTGCACGCGCATTCTGCAGGAGCGCCTCGCAGGCGCGATTGATCGAGCCCCCGATCGTGGTTGGCCTGGCGGCCCGGGACAGCTAACGACGCTTGCGTCCGCGTGCGGCCCGCGGGTCATCGAAGCGGACGCGCAGTGACCTGTCACTGTTGCCGACCATGTTGCCGTCCAGCGCCGCCTGTGCGGCACGCGCCTCGTGGCCTTCCATTTCGATAAAGCCGAAGCCCTTGCATTTACCGGTAAAGATATCCGAGGCCACGCTGATGGAGCGCACGGTGCCATAGGCGGAAAACATCTCGCGCACGGATTCTTCAGTGGCCTCCTGCGGCAGGTTGCCGACAAACAGCTTTTTCATGTGTGTATCCTCGTTGGAGCCAGGCGGTTGTCGCCGGTTGCGGCGAAAAAAGAACCCCGCGAGCGGGGTTCTTTGCTCTGATACTGGCTACCGGTTTTGTCAGCTTGCCATTGTGACATTGGTGGCCTGCAGACCCTTGGGGCCTTTTTCCACGTCGAAGCTCACCGACTGTCCTTCCACCAGGGTTTTGAAGCCGCCACCCTGAATAGCAGAGAAGTGCACGAACACGTCGTCGTTGCCATCAGAGGGAGTGATGAAGCCAAAACCCTTTGATTCGTTGAACCACTTAACGGTACCTGTCGTCATAATAAATTACCTTTGAAATAAAAATAAACAACTAATCAATTGCAGACCTCAATAAAGGTAAAATACAGGAGATACCGGAATGGGCTTCTGAGCAGACCTAAAGGACGCGCAACTAATCTCTCACTCAGACGGGGCTTGGCAAAACACTGTAAATCTACCGGCTTACCGTTTGATGGTGGCAAGAATATCTATCAAGGCGGGGAATAACAAGGGGAAAAGAGGACATTCCGGGTTTTTTTGCAATCAGGAACTCCAGGCGGGTGCAAAAACCGGAATGTCCCCTTTTCCATCCCCAAAAATAGCAACACTGGAGAGATGTTACGGTTATTTCGCGGTAATTAATTCACATGAATGATGCGCAACGAGACAAGAAGATCCTGGAGTGGCAAAAAAAGGCCCGGGTGGCGGCGAAGAAGAAACAGGGCCGCAATCTCTATGTCATTACCCTGGATCCGGAGGTGTTGTGGTGCAAGGAGTTTCGCCAGGAGAACCTGGGCTATATCGAGGGCATGCCCTGTGTGTACGTCGGGCTTACCATTCATGATCCGGGTGACCGCTTCGAGCAGCATCGGACCGGGTACCGGAGCAGCAAGTATCCTCGCAAATACGGCATCGAACTGGCGCAGGAACTCATCGAGGGGTTTGACGGGGAGGGGCTCAGCGACGCGGAGCAGGAGGCCGCGCTGGCCGAGTGGTTGAGGCGGCAGGGCTGCGCGGTTTGGCAGAACTAGGAGCAAAGTGGTTGTCTCCATTGTCCCATTCGCGACTGAAAACCGTGCCTGCAGGTATGAACCTGGTTGAGTATGGAATGGTAGTGTATCTGTCCCCGTTGATTGTTATGATCGCCAGGCAAAATACCCAGGGATGATGATGGCTGACACACCGATTGATAGACGGAAATTCCAGCGCCGGATGATCAGGCTGGCATGTCACTTGCAATTGAATGCTGGTCAGCTTGTGCACGGGTACACCCAGAACATATCGCGTGACGGGGTATTTTTGGAAGCCCAGTCCTTGCCGGCACACCTGCAACATCTCAGGCCGAAAGCGGGTGACGTTGGAATGCTCATCCTGCAGTACAAGAAAAACGGCGCTCCGGGCACATTGAAGGTTGGCTGTCGGGTTATGCACGCCATGGCGAACGGCATAGGCGTTAACATATTTATTTCCAAGCTGTCGTTATCCGACCAGCAGACAATCACCATGATTCTGGAGAGTGAATCAGGTGCCTTGTGAGAGGCTGGCTTTCCCGCTGCGGGTTGTTGCCGGTTGGTCGCGCTGCCTGAACAGCCGTGTTGATCGGGTCAGGATCGGAGCACTGTAATCCGACAACGGCATCATGGATTACGCCTACTCTAGTCCGACCTGCGTGCTTGAAGGCTGATAGCACCTCGAAAATTCGCCCCGGGTACGGTTTTCCCCTGAGCATGCATCCCATCCGGGTTAATCGACCTCGATTGCGAACTGCTGCCTGAAGGCGTTGTGCAGTTCCAGCCGTGCCGCCGGTGAGTCGCTGGCGTGCAGTATGTGTCCGGTATCCTGTCCGACGCTCTCGCGCCGCGGAATTCGATCGCCCGGCCTGATCTTCAGGCGAAACTCGCGTGTTGAGGGATGTTCCCGCAGCGGGGACTCGCCTTTTACGGAGGTGACCAATCCGGCGCCTGGATGAAAGATCTCGACCGCGGTGTAGGCCAGGGGCCTGTCCGGGAAGTCAAAGGGTTCGTCAAGTTCCATGGAGACAAATGCCTCCCAGGGATTGAAGCCATAGGCGTGCTGGATGGCGCTCATGATGTAACCGCCGGGCGGGCGCAGCGCGATTTCTCCGAACAGCGGTCCGTTTTTTGTAAGATAAATCTCGAGGTGGGTAATTCCCCACCTGATTTTCAATGCCTCGATGACGCTGCGATTGAGGGCCTGGATGGCATTGGTCAGCACCACGTCGAATGCGGCGGGGACGAAGTTCACGAAACCCTTTTCATGGTACTCGGTGATATTCGTGAACTCGATCCTGCCGTGGTTGATGAACGATTCGATGCTGGCCTCGGGTGCGGAAACGTATTTTTCCAGGATGTTCCTGTTGCCTTTCTGCAGAACAAGATCGCGCTCGCGGTAGATGATCTCCAGCGTCTTCCCGCCCATTGACTTCCTGCTTTTTCTGACCACCGGGCAGCCCAGGATCTCGAATACCCCGGCTGCATCGGTTGCAGAGGACTCCGACAGGAAACTCGTCATGGGCACACCGAAATCGCACAGGTATTCCTTCATCGCCAGCTTGTCCCTGCAGCGCAGCGCTGTTGTGGTCTCGGAGCGACGTGCTCCCAATACGCGTCGGGCTATGGATGCCGGGTAGACGGCCGCCTCGGTGCCGGCAATGACGTGCGTGCAGCGGGTATCGGCAAACTCGTTATGGAGGGTCTGCTTGATCTTGTCAGTGGTCTTCCACAGAGGTGAGGTGAGCAGCTTTTCCGCACCCGACCAGCCGGAGGCCTGTTTTTCCTGCCAGATGGAAAAGGGGATCCGCTGTTTTCGCAGCACCTCGACAAGGCCCCGTCGGGGGCCGATGACCAGTACGCTATAATCGCTCAATGCCTTGTTTCCGGGTAGCCGCCAGACAGATCCGGGAGAGTATAACCAATCGTGTCAGGGTGACAGCAGGCAGTGCCAGGTGCAAAGCGCTGTATGCCGACGACCTCATTGTCGGCTTGCGCTGACGCCAGTCCAGTCTGCAAGCTTGCATTCATCGCGCCTGCACCCGATAAAGCGCCGGGCATAAACAAGGCGCTTCTAGACAATCACACCCAGTTCCCGGCCGACCCGGGTGAAGGCGCCGATGGCCTTGTCCAGGTGTTCGCGCCGGTGCGCTGCGGAGACCTGGGTACGGATGCGTGCCTGGCCCTCGGCTACCACGGGATAGAAGAAACCAATGACATAGATGCCGTGTTCCAGCAGGCGTGCTGCCATCTGCTGGGCCAGCGGTGCCTCGTAGAGCATAATCGGGACAATGGGGTGGTTGCCCGGCTTGATGTCAAAGCCGGCGGCGACCAGCTGTTCGCGGAAATAGCTCGTATTCGCCCACAAGCGTTCGCGCAGCTCGTCTGACCGGCGCAGCAGCTCGAGCGACTGGATGCCGGCTGCCGCCAGCGCCGGGGTCAGGGTATTGGAGAACAGGTAGGGGCGGGAACGCTGACGCAGCAGATCCACGACCTGCTGCGAGCCAGCAGTGAACCCGCCCGAGCCGCCACCCAGTGCTTTACCCAGGGTGGAGGTGGTGATGTCGATGCGGTCCATCACACCAAAGTGCTCCGCCGTACCCCGGCCACCGGGCCCCACAAAGCCGGTCGCATGGGAGTCATCGACCATGACCAGGGCATCGTAATGCCGGGCCAGCCGGGTGATCTCGTCCAGCCGCGCCATGTCCCCGTCCATGCTGAACACCCCGTCGGTCGCAATCAGGCGGGTGCGGTGGCGGGCGGCGGCCTTCAGTTGCGCCTCCAGGTCGTCCATGTCGCTGTGCTGATAGCGATAGCGCGCCGACTTGCACAGGCGGATGCCGTCGATAATGGAGGCGTGGTTGAGCTGGTCGCTGATGATGGCGTCCTCTGCGCCGAGCAGGGTCTCGAACAGGCCGGTATTGGCATCGAAGCAGGAGGTATAGAGGATGGCGTCATCGGTGTGCAGGAAGCCGGCGATCGCCTGCTCCAGCTGCTTGTGCAGGTCTTGGGTCCCGCAGATGAAGCGCACCGAGGCCATGCCAAAGCCGTGGGTCCGGAGCGCAGCGATGGCCGCCTCCACCAGCTCGGGATGGTTGGCCAGACCCAGGTAGTTGTTGGCGCAGAAGTTCAGGACCTCGCCGGCCTCCCGGGTCGTGATCTCTACGCCCTGCGGCGTGGTGATGACGCGTTCGTGCTTGTAAAGGCCCTGTTGCTCGATGCTTTCCAGTTCGGCCTGGAAGCGCCTGGTCGGTGTTGTCATTGACGGCATCTCTGATTGATTGTCATATGCGTGCGAAATCGCTACCAGGAGGCCGTTCCTACTGCCAGTCCAGGATCACCTTGCCGCACTGGCCGGATTGGACCATCTCGAAGGCCTGATGATAATCGGCGACCGGGTAGACGTGGGTGATCACTCCGCCGATGTCCAGGCCGCTGCGCAGCATCTGCGTCATCTTGTACCAGGTCTCGAACATCTCCCGCCCGTACACGCCCTTCAGGTGCAGACCCTTGAAGATGATGTCATCCCAGCTGATCTCCGTTGCCGGCGGCAGAAAGCCCAGCAGGCTGATGTGGCCGCCGTGGTACATGTGGGTGATCATGTCGTTGAAGGCCTGCGGGTTGCCGGACATCTCCAGGCCGACATCGAAGCCGTTCGACATCTTCAACTTGCGCACCACGTCGTCGAGGGACTCGCGGCTGGCATTCACACAGCGACAGGCGGCCAGCTTTTCCGCAAGTTCCAGGCGATAGTCGTTCACATCGGTGATCACCACGTGGCGGGCACCGGCGAAGCGGCAGATCGCGGCGGCCATGATGCCGATTGGGCCGGCACCGGTAATCAGCACGTCCTCCCCGATGAGGTCGAAGGACAGCGCGGTGTGCACCGCATTTCCGAACGGATCCATGATGGCGGCAATCTCCGACGGGATGTCCGGATGCACCTTCCACAGGTTGCTGGCGGGTACGACCAGGTATTCCGCGAAGGCACCGTCACGACCGCCGCCGATGCCGATCGCCTGGTGGCACAGGTGACGTTTCCCGGCCCGGCAGTTGCGGCAGATGCCGCAGGTGATATGACCCTCGGCGGTAACGATATCGCCAATCTCGAAGCCCCTGACGCCGGGACCGATGGCGGCGATTTCGCCGACGAATTCATGGCCGATGACGCGCGGTACCTGGATGTTGCGTTGCGCCCAGTCGTCCCAGTTGTAGATGTGCAGGTCGGTGCCGCACACGCCGGTCTTGTGGATTTTGACCAGGACCTCGTTGGTCGAGGCAGCAGGGACCGGGACCGACTCCAGCCAGATGCCGGATTCCGCTCGTTGTTTGACAAGGGCTTTCATCGTTGTTGGCATGAATCTGTTGGTGCGCTCGGGTGATGGCAGGGCTGACAGCATACTAGTCGGCGAAGTCCTTTTCACGCAAACCAAAGCGTTCGATGAGCTGCTCCCGGGTGCCGGCGCGCAGTATGGCGGTTGCCGCAGGCGGATGCTGTTCCGCGACCATGCGTTCGGTCTCGTCGTCGTAGCGCCAGGCACTGGAGAGCGGGCGTCCCAGTGTGTCCAGCCAGATGTAGTACTTCATGAGTATCTCAGGGGACGGGTCGGGTGATGGAGAAGATCTCGTCCGGGGACAACAGGGAGATGGCTGTCTCCGGGCCGATGATGTCAACCCATATGATGCGGTCCGGGTTGTTCAGGTCCACCTTGCGGTCGATGTCTGCGGCCAGGTATTCGATAATCTCGCTGGTGTGATACTGCTGCCAGCGGCGCTTGTTGACCTTCATGCCCCAGGTCTGATTATCCCCGATCCGGTCCCTGATCTCGTCATTGATCAGGCGTTTCATTGCATCCAGATCGGTTGTGCACCAGTGATCGACCGGCACCCACTTGGTGGCAAACTCGAAAGCCTCAAGCGGTTTCTCGTTCCACAACTCCCGGCAGCGTTTGATGACCGTGCGGTTGTCCAGGCCGGTATGTGCAATCGCAATGCCCATGACGTTCGTTTTCTCTATATAGGGGGCGGGGTCATCGAACAGTCGCAGGATCCGGATGACCTCGGGCTTTACCCGATAGAAGTGGCTCCAAGCATATGAGATGATGATATCCATTCCGTTGGGATCCTTGTAAGGCGGTTCAGGAAGCCTTTGGAACAGTATACGACCAGGCACGCAGAAATGAGGTCAGGCCAGGATTTTTTCCCAGTATAAGCGGGGAAGATACCCTGATAACGACAAGGGGAGACAAACATGCAAGTAAGTGAGGCAATACGCGCACGGCGCGCGATAAAGTGGTACGACCCGGCGCATAAAATGCCCGAGGAGACCTTTCAGGCACTGATGGAACACGCCATCCTGGCACCAACCGCGTTCAATATCCAGAACTGGCGCTTCGTGCGGGTCACCGACCCGAAGCAACGCCAGGCGATCCGCGCTGTGGCCTGGGAACAGGCCCAGGTGACCGAGGCCTCGGAGCTCCTGGTGCTGTGCTTCAATAACACGGCCTGGTCGCAGACGCCCGAGCGCTACTGGCGCAAGGCACCGCAGGAGGTGCAGGACTTCCTGGTGCCGGCGATAACCGACTATTACAGCGGCAAGCCCCAGGTGGTGCGCGATGAGGGCATGCGTTCCTGCGGCCTGGCGGGCCAGACCATCATGCTGATGGCCAAGGAACTCGGTTACGAGAGCTGTCCCATGGACGGCTTTGACTACGAGGCGGTAGGAAATATCATCAATCTGCCTGCTGACCATGACATCGCCTTCATGATCGCGATTGGCAAGGGCATACGGGAGTCGTGGCCGCGCCCGGGGCAGCTGCCGCTGGACGAGGTATTGTACGAGAACAGTTTCTAAACCCACCTGGAGATGAGATGAACGGGAACGCGCCGCAGCGCACCGTGATCTGACTTAATGACAGCACGAGCAGAAGAAATCAGGGAGCAGGGAATGGCCGCCGGCATCACGCGGGCGGACCTGGACCCGAACCCGTACAAGGAGTTTGAAAAGCGCTTCACACTGGCGATCGAGTCGGGCATTCCCGAACCCAATGCCATGAGCCTGGCCACGGTCGATGAAAACGACCAGCCGTGGGTGCGCACCGTGCTGTTGAAGACCTATGATGAGCGCGGCTTTGTGTTTTTCACCAACTACGAAAGCCGCAAGGCGAAGCAGATCGCGCACAATCCCAGGGTGGCAATGTCGTTTCCCTGGTTCGCGCTCGGCTGGGAGGTAAAGGTCACCGGCGCGGCGGCCAAGGTTTCCTTTACCGAGTCGGCCAGGTATTTCGCCACCCGCCCGCGCGGCAGCCAGATCGGTGCCTGGGCCTCGCCCCAGAGTAAGGTCATCACCTCGAGGTCACTGCTGGACGCCAGAGTGGAGGAGATGAAGCAGAAGCTGCACGAGCACGAGGTGCCGCTGCCGGCGTTCTGGGGC
>JAOTTU010000204.1 GCA_029864225.1 Gammaproteobacteria bacterium
TCCGTCATAGGCGCCGCGGCCCTGACGCGTTCCTGCTCGCGCAGCAGCATTTCATCAAACTCACCGAGACCGGTAAACAGTTCTGCATCGAGGACAGCAATCTGTTCATCCTCGGTTTGCTCCCCCACCTGGTCGATCGCTGCCGGGGCAAGCAGGCGCGGCGGCTGTGATGGACAACCCAGGTCTAGCGGCATTGCCAGCCCGACCCCGGCCAAGGCCACGCAGTCCTCGGCAACCTGGCGGTGCAGGCGGGCGACATAAGCAGCGTAGTCAGCGGCTTCCGCTCCACTGAGACTGCCACGCTGGCGCCGGTCATGAAAATCCTGCTCGGCAGCAACCATAGCAGCGTAGTCGGTGCGCAAACGGTCGAGCAGCTGCTCATCGTCGGCCCAAGCCCCGCAGACCGCAAGAAGCAATGCTGCCGTCATCAATAGCTTGCCGTGCTTCATTGCATCTCCTGCGTACTGAAACGCCTGCTATCATCTTAATATGTATAGCCGGTGTGTTGGAAACATAACCCCTTGATTTCCGATAACCCAGCGAAAAATCTACATTTCTTAACATGCTCCTCCCCCCATGATCACCACCCGGGTAACCCCTTGTTCGGTCCCTGACCGATTAGATTTCTGCTGCGTGTTATCCCTTTCATCTGTTGTCCTTGCCAGGTCAGGCTCAATACCTGCAGATTTTATTGTTCTTTAATAATGATCGTGGACAATCTAACAAGCCGGCGGCAACTGTATTTTCGGCAGCAACCCTTTGAGATATGCGGTTTCTCGTGGCGGCGTCCTTCATTTAAGGATGGCCTGATTAATTCATCTTTCGTCATTCCGGCGAAGGCCGGAATGACGGTTTGATCAAACTTGCCTCATAGCTGAGTAACCGCAAAGAATCGAAAGTTCCAATCAGATCACAGAAAGTGATTGTACAATCTCGTTGGCAGGGTGGACGTTTTGAGCATTAATGCAAATGACCGATCAGGATTTCTTGGTTTTCACACAGTCTGGGCCAAAACTTGCCGTTCGCACAAATAAAAACGGCGACCCGAAGGCCGCCGCAGTTGATACAGCATAATGATTCTTGTTATGTCTTTTTCTTATGACGTGCAACACCAAGCCCTACAAGGCCGAGGCTTAACAGGGCGAGGGTGGCAGGTTCGGGGACTTGTGACGCTATGAGTGTTGTTTGGAATGATGCTACACCGGTACCGCCATCCTTATCTGTTATTTGTACGGAACCATTAAACACCTCGCCCACAGAACCCGTATACGTATGGCTTGCGGGGATGGACACTATAGACGCTACTGACCCACTGGTTGTAGAGCTATCTCCCCAGTCGAATAAAAAGGTCCAGGGGTTATCGACAATACCAGGGTCGGAAAACGTCACCAGCAGGTCGAGCACTGCACCGGACGGGATGAAAGAATCACTGATCGGATCGACTGTCGGCGCCACATTGGAAATCGTGGCAGTTGTCGTATCAGTGTCTGCAGCGCCATTAACGTCGGTCACCGTAAGAGTGACAGTGTAAGTACCATTGTCTCCGTAGGTGTGTGTCGGCGTCGGACCGGTGCCGGTATTAGTGTCGTCAAAAACCCAGTCATAATCTAGTGGGTCAAAATCAGGGTCGAACGAACCTGAGCCGTCCATCGGTATGGGTGAACCTTCATTTCCGATGTAAGGGCCGTCCGTTATTGCGATGGGGGGGTTGTTAACACCAACACCCCCAGCGTATCCATTACTGATGAGCAATCCAGATACTGCCATACCAGCCAGCCACGCAGCCATCCCATCTTCATGGTCTTCTCTCCCGCTATTAATTTGGTTGTTATCATAGTTATTTGCAAGGACCGCACCAAGCGCTATAACCACATGTTTTACAGTCATAATCAAAATATCGGAAGGCGAACGCACCGGCAGGTTGTAAATATTATTGACACATAAAGGGCGCAGCGCTGCTGAAAGCCACATGACTGTTACAGCGCATTAGCGACTTCAAATCGCAACTGAAAGCCTGTGCTGGCCACAACGACGAACTGTAGCCCGGAGTTACATAAAGACGGCGTCCGTGGTATGACGAATGCGTTGAAACCGGACATCTTATGCTGCTGCAACCGGCCAAGCAGGCAAGGAATCAGCGGACAGCAACTCAGTCTTCGCCGCGACTGGCAAGCTCACCCATATATTTCGCTGTACGTAGCGCCAGGGCCTCGATCGTCAGGGAGGGTGATTCGCCCCCACCCGAGCTTGGAAATACACTGGCATCGACAATGAACAGGTTGCGCCAACGGTGACTGCGGCAATAGGCATCCACCACCGAATCTTCTGGGTCCCTGCCCATGCGGCAGGTCCCGAAGACATGAGTGGAACTGAAGTAATCATACGTCCCGTACTCCTCGACCAACTCCTTCACTCCCGAGGCCTCCAGGATCTCGCGGGCGGTCTTTGCCATGAAGGCTAGTCGCTTGAGCTCCCTATCATCGAGGTAACTGTGAATGCGCGCCAGCGGCATACCCAAAGCATCGGTCTCATCCGGGTCCAGGTCGATATAGCTTCGCGAGTTGGGCAGTGACTCGCCAATGGCGCCAACCGTCAGCACGCGGCCGAAGGCAGCGCGCATATTTTCCTTGTGTGACCGGCCCCAGCCTCCCACCACCCGCTTGGCATAATTGATCGGTCCCACCAGGTCGGCTTCGGCCACGCTGTTTGAGAACCGGCAGCCGCCAACCACACCGGGGATGGTGTCGGGTGCGTTGAAATCCCAGCAGATACTGTCAGACGGCAGCCCCCGGTAACTCGCCAGACGCTCGGGATGCAAGCCACTGCTGTTCCAGAACAGCGTTTCCATGAAATGCCGGCCTATCTGGCCGGATTCATTGGCGAGACCGTCGGGTGTGTGCGTGCTTTTGGATGCCAGGAGCAATCGCGGGG
>JAOTTU010000205.1 GCA_029864225.1 Gammaproteobacteria bacterium
GCCGGGTGCATTGGCCAGCGCGACATTGCCGGCGCGCCATGCGCGCATCAGGCCAGGCACGCCAAGAACGGTGTCCTCGCGAAAGACCTCCGGGTCGAGAAATTCGTCGTTGACGCGCCGGTAGATGACATCGACGCGTTGCGGGCCATCGATGGTTTTCATATAAACGCAATCGTCATCACCGACCACCAGGTCACCGCCCTCTACCAGTTCAGTGCCCATTTGCTGGGCCAGGTACGAGTGCTCGAAATAGGCCGAGTTGTAGATGCCGGGCGTCATCACCACGATTTCGGGATAATCCAGCGGCCGCGGCGACAGCGAGGCGAGCATATCGAAAAGGTGTGAGGGATAGTCATCCACTGGCAGGATGCGGTGTTTGCGAAACAGTTCCGGGAATACCCGTTTGGTGATACTGCGGTTCTCAATCATGTAGGAGACACCGGAGGGCACGCGCAGGTTGTCTTCGAGCACATAGAGTGTGCCATCCTTGTCGCGCACCAGGTCTGACCCGCAGATGTGCGCCCAGACATTGAAGCGTGGGCAGGCGCCGATGCACTGTGGCAGGAAACTTTTCGAACCGGTGATTAATTTAGCCGGTACGATGCCGTCCTTGATGATCTTCTGTTCGTTGTAGAGGTCATGGATGAACATATTGAGCGCTGTCATGCGCTGTTCCAGGCCGGCCTCGGTGTGTGACCATTCTTTTTTCGAAATAATGCGCGGAATGATATCGAACGGCCAGGTACGGTCGATATTCGTCCCCTCACTGTAGACGGTAAACGTTACGCCCATCTCTGCAATGGCCAGTTCGGCCGCGTTCTGGCGTCGCCCCAGTTGTTTGGCGCTGAGCTTTTGCAGGTAAGCCGCAATGGCCCGGGACGCACCCCGTGGATGACCGGGCGAGCTGATCATTTCGTCATAGAATGCCCCCGGGTCATAGTTCTTCCAGTTAATTTCCATACATCGGACTCCGGTTTGCTGTTTATTCAATACTGAAATTCGTCAGTGATAGCAAGGAATTCACCAGGGGGCTGTAGTACCTGTTCGGTCTGAAAATCAGGACTGCAGGGTGTTCAATGCGCTCGCCACATCACGGCATTTTCCCTGCAATATAATCGTAAGTCCACCTTTCCATATCAGCTGCGTTCCCGAATACGGTATGGTCGGGAAACTCGCGACGAATGGGTGGAAGATCGGTATGTCGGGACACTTTTTGATTAGATCAATTTCACGCGCAAAAGGTGTCGGAGCATATTTATATGTAAGCAGTAAATGTGCTCCGACATCCCTGGTATTTCCTACAGGTGGTTGGTCGGATCTTGTAGGGGATCTTGTAGGAGCGCCCCGCTGGCGCGGAGACGTGTAGGTTGGGCAAAGCACAGCGTGCCCAACACCTCTGTTTTGATGGGTACGGCCTTCCGGCCTTTGCCCATCCTACGATCCACATTGTTGGAGCGCCCCGCGGGCGCGAATCACCGTCATTGCGACGACTGCATGGAGAAGGTGAGGCCGGGAACCAGTCGAGAGGCTGGCCTGGGCCATGCAGGACGTAGAGTAACGCAGGAGCAGTTACCGAGAAGCGAAGCGACGAAGCAATCTCCGACCCGCATGCGGGTCGGATTAGCGTCAGTGTAATCCGACATTACCCAGCTATTTCCATCCCCTCTCCCATGAGTGGGGCCAGCGTGAGGGTTGATAAATTATCCTGCCAAGAAACTCCGTTTCTCACCCCTCATCCTAACCTTCTCCCCTTGAAGGGGAGAAGGAATGCTATTGGATAGCGATATACCTTCCCGGATACAGCCTGTCGGAAAAATATGCCCATACACCCACTTCCTTATGGTCTGTGCTATGGTTCGGCAATAGCTATTACCAGCCACCATGAATACCACGCTACAGGAATCCATTGACCGCCAGCGCGACATCCTGAAAGGCTGGCTGTCGGCCTCGCTAAACCGGATCGCGGACGACTGCATACAGCGCTGGCCGGACCGACAGGCCCTGGAGGACCGCCTGATCGAGGGGCTGGCCGAGCTGCCGTACTGCAAGTACATCTATCTGCTCGATGAGCGGGCACACCAGATCACTTCCAATGCGTCCCGCGCCGGCCTGCTGGAGTCACAGTACGGCCGTGACCGCAGCGAACGTCCGTATCTTGCCGAGGCGCTGGCCGGCGTGCCCTTCTCCCTCTCCGATGCCTACATCAGCCGCAATGCCCGGCGCCCCTCGCTGACGGCCGTACAGATCATTCGCACCGACGACGGCCGCCTGCTCGGCTATCTCGGGGCGGACTTCGACCTGCGCGAACTGCCCGCCACACAGGCCCTGTACCAGCAACCCGGTGTGTGGATGCAGCTCAAGGGCGATCCGGCCATCCGTTCCGGCCTCTTTCACCAGGCGCGGGTGACCAGCCCGATGGACGAGCACATCAACGAGGTGCTGGACCTGCTGGCAGAGCTGATAACGGTCAACGGTATCTTCCATGCCAAGCTGCACTTCTCGAGTTCCCGTGCCACCCTCTGGACGGTGGACGACCCGTATCGCTTCCGCATCCACAGCATCGATGAGCTCACCAATCCCGATCTCTGCATGGCCTATCCCCGCCGGGACTATCCGGCCGAGGCCGCCATCCCGGCCGATGCCATCCCCCGGATCCTGAGCTGTTTCCGTGACCTCAGGTTCATGGATGAAACCATCTACCTGCGCTCGGGCATGCTGAACATCTTCAACGGCCTCATCGGGCTGACCTTCTCGTGTGACGGGTCACATTACATGCCATGGGAAGAGTTCCTCGACAAGAGCCTGGGATTCTGGCTCGGCACCTCCGACGAAGAAAGCGCCTGCGTGTGAATCAATATGGTACGGGGTCGGACCTCTGCAACTCTCTAAAATAAAAAAGAATTTAAC
>JAOTTU010000056.1 GCA_029864225.1 Gammaproteobacteria bacterium
CCCCGGCAACGTCAATCCCGGCAACCAGCGGGAAGCGCCGCATGATCCTGCCCTTCCCGGTCGCGGCAAGGGCGTCCTTGTAGTTCACACTGGAATAGTGGGCACGCAAGGTGACATCACCCGGCGTGAGGTCATCGATCGCGAGGTTCTCCAGACGTGCAGTGATGGCCCCCTTGCGTTCATGGACCCGATAGGCGCGGAAACGGCTCATGCCAGCGGTTTCAGGGTGCTGCAGTGTCCGCCGGCAGGTAGTTCAGTTCACCCTGGTAGTCGAACGGCAGCGAACCGACCCGGCTGGTCAGGCTCATCTTCCCCGACAGGCGGTACTTGAGGCTGCTGCGCTTCTCGGCGCTCAAGCCCTGCATCTGTTGCAGCACATTCAGCAGGTTGCTCACCACGTCGACGTCAAGCATGGCCTCGCCATAAGCGGGTATGGAAACGGATTGCCGGCTGACCCCGTAGGCGAATTCGCGGCCATTGATCTCCAGGGTGTAGCTGAGACCCTCGAGGGGTATCGCCGTGTCATTGGGGTTCAGTATCCTGAGTTGCAGACCATAGCGCTGTTCCAGGAGGCCCATCTGCTTCGGCTGGATACTGGCCAGGGAAACGCGCGGCGGCTCCTTGTAGGGGCCCAGGGTGGCACAGGCACCCAGCAGCGCAATCAGCAGGGCCAGTACGGGGTACCTGATAAACAGACGGTAATGGTTGTACATATCCGGCTCCCTGGTCCTGGGTGGGTTACTTCATTTCCTCGCCCTTGCATACCGGGCCGTAGGGCGAATCGCGATGCTTGTCATGATAGTGCATGCGGTAATGGATGAACTGTTCGCGGGTATCGAAGTGCATGAACGGGTTGCCCGCGATCTGCTCCTCCAGCGTCGAGCTGCTCTTTTCCGCATAATTGTGGCCCGGGTGGATCCGGGTCCCGGAGGGCAGCCGTTGCGCCATGCCCTTCAGGGTCGTATACATCTGTTCGGGATCGCCGCCGCGCAAGTCACAGCGACCGCAACCGAATACGAACAGCGTATCCCCGGTGATCAGGTTGTCGCCGATATGGTAACAGGCCGAGCCGGGCGTATGCCCGGGGGTGTGCAGTACCTGGATGGCGGTCTCGCCCAGTTCGATGCGGTCGCCGCCGTGATGCAGGGTCGGCAGATCCAGGTAACTGCCCCAGAAACGCGCCTCCTCCTTGAGCAGGTGCAGTTGGGCATCGAATTTTTCCAGCACGGCCTCGATACCGTTGATGTGATCATGATGGCTGTGGGTCAACAGGATATCGGTGATGGTGACGCCCTGTTGCCGTGCCAGGGCCAGCACCTCGGGCACCTCCCAGGCGGGATCCACCACGGCCGCCCGGTCAGTGGCATGGTCATGGATCAGGTAAATGAAGTTCTCCATGGGCCCCAGTTCCAGGGCATGGATTGAAAACGGATCGCCAGATGTCATCTTGATCGGCCTCGGTAGCAACCAGCACGGCAGGCACCTATTATGATAGATGCAGGCACGCAGGAACAGCGGCGGTTCCCGCTGCCCCATCACAGTTAACAATTCAGCCAATGCACCGGTAATCCCTATGGCCGCCAACAAACTGATCCTGTACCCGTCGCAGGCGGACGGCCCGGCCATTGATATCGATGAACTGGCGCAACGGCTGGAATCCATCGGCCTGATCGGCACCGCCTTTCAATGCCAGGGCGGGACACGCTATCGGGCTGGGGAGCGTTTCCTGCAACTGGTGAGCTTCCTGGGTTGCTCTCCCCTGATCGAACTGGAACCCCCGGTCGAAACTGCCGCACGCGAATCCGCCTGCAGGGAGGGCCGCTTCTGCCATGTACACCTGGCGGCGACCGGTCACGTCATCCGCTTTCGCGCCAGTACCCAGGCGCCGCCACCGCGGTGCCCGCACTGCCGGCAAGTGGAGGCGCGCTGGCCGGACCTGCTGCAGCGCTGGGAGACAAACCCCGATCACTCGCAATGGACGTGTGCGGAATGCGGTCATCAGGGACGCCTGTATGACCTCAATTTCCGCAGGAGCGGCGGTTTCGCCCACACCTACATCGAGGTCTGGGGGATCTTCCCGTCCGAGGCCGTACCGGGAGAGACCCTGTTGTCGACACTGCAGCAACTCGGCGGCTGTGACTGGAACTATATGTTTGTCAGTGAATAAGGCGCACTCTGTTTCCTGTCTGGAACTGTGCGACAATATTGACCCCGAACACGACGACACAGCGACAAGGTACCGACATGGCAGATCTGAAACCCGGCAAGGAAGAACGCATCCTGCGCATCATGAAGCGCGTGCTGACGGACATTGCCAAGGATACCTACACCCGGCCCGGCTATCGCCACCCGCTGTCGGACGATACCGTCAAGGGCATCCGCGACTGCCTGAGCCTGATCACCGCCCGGGAAGCCGAACTGGCGCAAGCGGGCGGACGGCCGATGAACATGCGGCCGCGATTTGTCGACGAACCCCAGACCTCCGTGGTGGTCAACCTCGACCCATCCGGCAGGAAGGGCAAGAAAAGCGACGACAGCTGATAACTGAACCCGCGGTAGCCGGCAGGACTCCGGCCGGCAGCGGACACCCGGCAGGATCCTGCGCCTGCTGACAGGCACAACATGCGCAAGGTCGTCATTCACAAACCCGGCGGCTATGACAGGTTGGCCATCGAGGAACACCCGGACCTGGCACCCGGCCCCGATGAAGTGCTCATAGACGTCGCCGCCATCGGCGTGAACTACGCGGATTGCGTGACACGCATGGGCCTGTATGCCTCCGCCAAACACTACGTCGGCTACCCCATCACCCCAGGCTTTGAGGTCGCCGGCACTGTCAGTGCCTGCGGTGAAGGCGTCACCGACCTGCTACCCGGCACCCGGGTGATGGCCATCACCCGTTTCAATGCCTATGCCACTCAGCTCGTTGTCCCGCACAGCCAGGTCTTTGCGCTGCCGGGGCGCCTGTCACTCGAACAGGCTGCCGGATTTTCCGGGATCGCCCTGACCGCCTGGTTCGGCCTGTTCGAACTGGCCCACCCGCGTGCCCACGAAAGCATCCTGGTGCATTCCGCCGCCGGCGGTGTCGGCAGCATGCTGGTGCAGCTTGGCAAGCTTGCCGACTGCCGCGTGATCGGTGTGGTTGGTGCCACACACAAGGTCGAGGCGGTCCACGCACTGGGCGCCGATGCCGTCATCGACAAATCGGCCCGGGACCTGTGGGCTGAAGCCGAACGCCTCACCCCGGACGGCTATGACATCATCCTGGATGCCAACGGCATCGCCACCCTGGGGCAGAGTTACCGCCACTTGGCGCCACTTGGCCGGCTGGTCGTCTATGGCTTTCACAGCATGCTGCCGCAGACGGGCGGCCTGCCCAACCGGCTCAAACTGGCCTGGCATTACTGGCGCACGCCGCGCTTCAATCCCTTCAGCCTGACAACACACAACCACAGCGTGCTGGGATTCAACCTGAGTTTCCTGTTCGACCGGACCGGGCTGATGACCGAAGGCCTGCAGCAGCTGCTGCGCTGGCTGGATGAGGGCCGACTCGGGATGCCAGCCGTGACCTGCTATCCCTTCGAACAGGTGGCCCGGGCACAGCGCGAGCTGGAGTCGGGACAGACCGTCGGCAAGCTGGTGCTGACCTGCCCCTGACGCGCCAGCCGAACGACTTACTCGGCGAACTCCAGTTCCTCCTGCACGGCGTCGACGCCGGCACGTGCACAGACCTCGTCCTTGTCACCACCCGGCGCACCGCTGACACCCACGGCACCGATCATGGAGCCGGCCACCTGGATGGGCAGCCCGCCCCGCAGCACCATCACCCCGTCCAGCAGGTTCAGTTCGGCGACCATATCGCTGCGATTGACCTTCAACTCGGCACTGCTGACACCGGAGAGAACCACGGCATTCGCCTTGCCCTGGGCGAGCTCGGAGAAGTAATGGTTCGAGAATACATCGCGCATGAGCACCAGGGTGCGACCGCTGCGATCGACCACCACGACAGACACCTGGTAGCCGTCCTTGCGGCAGGCCTCGATCGCCGCATCGGCTATGGTGCGCGCCATGTCCAGCGACAGCAGCTTCGTCTGCAAGAGTCCCTCCGCACCGGCCAAACCGCCCGTCAATAACAACAGTCCGACTGCCATACCTGTGAGTTTATTCATTGCATTGCCTCCTGTGGTACCACGTTCACGATGCGCGACAAGGTCGCCGGGTCAACATGAATCAATTCCTCATCGGCCAGCCGCGGCAACAGAGTCTGCCAATCCCGATCCTGCCTGAAGATGGTTGCGAACAGCGATATGGCAGCGTCGATCCGGCCGGCATTGACCAGCGAGACGGCATGCCAGAATTTCATCTCGAGGTTGTCCGGTGCCAGCGCCTCGGCCTGCCCGTAGTGCGCCAGGGCACCATCGACATCGTTCGAATCCAGGGAGTGGTCGCCCAGATTCATCAGGCGGTAGGCCGTGTGCAACCGCAGCAGACGCCGCAGTTCTATCAGAGGTGTTGTATGATCCTCGACATGCAGGTCGACCAGCGTGTCCTCCCAGGGATGTTCGCCGGCCTTGCCGCGCACCACCAGGATCGCCGCGGACTGCTTGCCGCGCAGATCCCCGCCCAGCGCTTGCGCCGCCTCCAGGGCAACCAGCAGGCGTTCCGCCAGCGTTCCCTGCGCGGTTTCGTAGGCCTGTGCCATCGCCTCCGGCACACCCTTCGTCGCCATCAGGTTGGCTTGTACAGCGAAACCGCTGCCGGCGAGATGGCCGGCATACTGGATACAGTTTTCGCCGGTATGCTGGGCGATCCTGCCCTCGGCATCGATCATGCCGACCTGCCGCACCGCCGGGTTAGGATCGGCCGCCAGCAGGCGCTTCAGTGCCTGGCTGGCCGGCAATCCCTTCTCCATCAGCTGCAGCCCCTCGACGCCGTAGCGCACGTCGATGAACGACTGGGTCGCCACTGCACCAATGCCGGCCTGTGCCCAAGGTACCAGGCTACCGACGGCAAACCAATGCGACTGCACCGCGACACCCAGCTGCCCGGTGTCGGGATCACGCGCCACAATGGAATAGGTGTGAACGGGCCGCAACTGACCCGGAGCAGCTACCCCGGACGCTGCGGGCAATGCTGCGCCGGTCAACGCCAGGATGATTAACAAAACCTTGGGCATGGATCGTTCTCCTGTTATAAGTGTCGCACGCTCCCAGCAGGCTGCCCGGCCTGGATGGGCGCTGTCCACCACAGTCTCTGGCACGGATCGGCTTGATGGTATGCGAATCCAGCAACGAATTCTAACGATGTGTGTACTCGCGGCACTGCTGGGCGCCGGCCTGGCATGGCACATATCGGGCTATGCCGGGGATGCCGCGCGGCCGCGGCCTGCCATCGAGAACGAACAGATCTACATGTTCCTGCGCCTCAACAGTCCCGAGCAGATGGCCGCCTTCTACGAAGCGCGCGGTTTTCCCCGGGAAGCAATCGAACGCCTGCGCCAGACCTGTTTCGTCATGGCGCATGTCGAGAACCGGGGTCAGGAAATCGTGTGGCTGGAACTGGAAAACTGGCGCTTTGTCGCGACGTCGGGCGAAATCCCCCGCCTCGACCGGCAGCACTGGGAAGACGTGTGGAATGAAATCAATCTGCCGCAGGCCAGCCGCTCGACCTTCGGCTGGACCCAGTTGCCGGAGGTGCGCGACTTGCAGCCCGGGGAACCGGTCGGCGGCAACATGATCCTGCCAGCGACCACCACTGCCTTCACCCTGGAAGCCGATTTCCACACCGGCAGGGACAAGCGCAAGGGCATGATCCGGGTGCGTTTCAGGGACCTGCACTGCGCACAGGATAAACCCGTCCCATGAAACAGCCCTTGGTCGTTTTAGGCCTGTCGCTCGTCCTGGTCGCCACGCTACTGGCAACGGAACAGGCCCTGCCTCCCGGCATCATGGTCCTCGACGCCAGACCCGCACCCGAGCTCAGGCTGGAAGACATCGACGGCAAGGCCTATGACCTGGCCGATGCCAGGGGTCACTGGGTGTTTGTTCACTTCTGGGCAACCTGGTGCGGCCCCTGCCGCCGCGAGATGCCGACCATCGAGCGCATGACATCGGCACTGGGTGACAGCCCGCTCGAGATTATCATGGTGAACACCGCCGAGACTGAGGACGAGGTGTTCACCTTCCTGGCTGTGGTGGCACCGGACGCCGTGCCGCTGATGGACACGGACGGCCTGGTCACGGAACGCTGGCAACCACGCGGACTGCCGGCCACCTTCCTGGTCGACCCCGCCGGTATATTGCGCTATCTCGCCCTGGGCGGGCGCGAGTGGGACACCGCGCCCTACCTGGCGTTCCTGAGCAGGCTTGCTTCACCCGAACCTGTTCAGAAAGCCGTTAACGGAGCACCACCATGAACGAACTCAAGGCCTACCCTGCCTGGGACGCCGGCGTGCGCTGGTTCCACTGGATCAACCTGTTGTGCCTGCTCGGCCTGATCGCCGTGGGTGTCGTGATTCTCAACGCCAAGACACTCGGCATTCCCAATGAGGGCAAGATGCTGCAGAAGACCGTGCACGTCTGGATCGGTTATGTGTTTGCGCTCAATCTCCTGTGGCGCCTGGTCTGGGCCTTTATCGGCACGCCCCGGGCGCGCTGGCTTGCCCTCCTGCCCGGCGGGCGCGGCTACGGAGACGAGTTGCGCGAAGGCGGCAACCTGATCTCCGCCATGTTCACCGGCAGGAAGGTACTGAGTGGACTGCCTACCGACCGAGGGCCGGACGATTAAGTAAATGTAATAATGGGGCCGGATATATTTTTCGTTTAATGTATCCGGCCCCTTTATTCCCGGTCGGCTGGTTTCTGGCCATAAACATAGTACTGCGTCATGTCGTGCCACACGCCATCTTCAGTGGCGTGTTTGTCCACTTCCGCGTTATACGCCTGTTGCGCCAGTTGCATGGTCTCGTCCGACACATCCTCCAACGGGTGCGGATACTGGCCGGGTGCGTAGGCCTGCAGCGTCAGGAACGGTGGATCCTTGGCATCCTCGGTTGCTATGTAGCGGCCATTGGGCGCGGCATGCAACCGAAAGTTTGTAAAGCCGGCGCATTCCAGCATCTCGCGAGCATTCGCTTCATCACCGGCGGGTATGTTGCAGATGAAATCGATGCCTACCGTGGCCAGCGCCTTACGTGCCGCACAACCCCAGAAGAATGAACTCGATGGCGTGGCATTGAAGCCGACCACCCCTCCCGGTTTCAATAGCTCATACCAGTGTCGCAGGGCTGCCTGCAAGTTGCTCATCCAGAAGATAGCGTTGGCGCAGTAGATGCGATCAAAGCTGTTAGGTTGGAAGTCAAGCTGTTCGCCATCGGCATGGGTGAACGCGAGGTTGGCCAGTTTCCTCTCGGCCAGCTTTTCGCGGCACTTGTCGAGCATGCCGGTTGAGATGTCCACACCGACTACCTTGCCTCGGGGGCCTACCAGTTCGGCGCAGTGGAAGGCGATCGTGCCCGTACCGGTGGCGATATCCAGCACAAGCTGGCCGGATTCAGGCGGCCAGTACTTGACGGTGGTCAGGGCAACCTCGCGGTGCCACTCGCTGTTTTCGTAGTTCTTGCTGCGCGCATCGTAGGAGTCGGTGATAGTGCGATGGTAGCCCTGCCGGTCCGTAACCATGTGATACAGGGGCAGGTTGATCAATTCGATGTATTTCTTCAGTGCTGCCCAGCTGGCGTAGCCGTATTCATGGGCAATAACGCGCTGCGCATCATTGATGGAGAACTTGCCGGCAAGAATGTCGGCATCACTCATGGCCTCGCAGGATGTGTCGTAGTCTCGGATACGATCGCAACAAGCAGGATCACCCTTCATCTGCAGCACGCGTAAGACCCTGGCTTCTTTTTTCAGAAACTCGAGTTCGGGACGTTTGGGTAGTGATTTCATGTATATCCACCTTTCGTCATCCCCGCTGGCCGCGATACAGGTTGAAAGAAGGATGGAATTTGTGCAGTTTAACAGTAGGCGGGGATAATCCCCTTTCCGCGAATCCAGTCGTACCCTACAGCACTGGGTTTACGATAGCAGAAAAAGACTTGGATAAAATCTATCGTTAAGAAGAGCCTCCCGGCCGCTGCGGTATGTCTACCGGTGTTGCCCGATCCTAGACGCGCCGATACCAAGATAAACAGGACAGACCATGGTTTTTCTAACGAAACGCTGGACTTGGGAATCTGGAATCTTCCCCGTTTACGGCCATCTCTAAGACCGCTCCTTGCCAGGAAGCGGTTATTCTTTGTGACACCGGCGAATGTCGCAGAAGGGTCGTCTCAAGTCCTTAATTCGTTGTTGATATCAGCGTTGACCAACCATCCGGGAAGGAGCAGCAGACGCCGTTATCCTGGGCAGCCCAATCGCTTACGCCAGCCACTCCAGCAGGTAATAGAGGAACTGCCCCTCGGATGACTTGGACGGCCCGACCACGCGCGCCGCATGGCGCTTGTTGTCCGGATCGGCCGCGGCCAGCGCTGCCGCCCCGGTCTCGAAGATCTCGACACAGCCGGCCGGATAGCGCTTGCGGTTCTGGCGCGGGGTGAAGATCACCGCGAAGCGTTCCTGGGAAACGCCGGTCTCCGGGTCGGGGGGGACGATGCCGCGCAGACTCATGGGCGTGGTTTCCGCTTCACAGGTCTTCGGCACCCCTGGCCAGCAGATCCGGGCGCACCATCCAGGCCAGCACCCAGGCATCGGCAGCGCGCCGTTCCAGGCAGGCCACGCTGCCGGGCCGGTAGTCCACAATCTCCCGCTGCGTATCACCCCGCACCAGCAGCGACACCAGGCGTGACATGAACGGCAGGTGGCCGACTATCAGGGTGTCCTGCTCCCAGACGTCGGTATCCGCAACAAAGGCCTCGACCGGGTCATTCGGACGAATCCCGTCGATCGCCTCCGCCTTGCCAGCAGTCAGCAGTTCGCCGGCCAGCATCAGTGCAGTCTGCTGCGCGCGCAGTTTGCCGCTGTGCCAGACACGCTCAACCCGCACGCCGGAAGAGGCCAGCAAGGCAGCCATGGCCTGCACATCCTCCCGGCCCTGTTTGCTCAGGGGGCGTTCGGGATCGACCGCACTGGTCTCTGCTTCACCGTGTTGTGCAAGATAAAGCTTCATGGGCTTGTCAGGATAACGCGCGGGCACACGGAGTCCAAGCTCAGGATGCCCGCATTTCAGCCCTTAATGAATTCGACAACCACCTCGAGTGTTTGGGGGTCGCGCAGGATGCGTCCGTGGCCCAGGCCCTGCGTTTTGATGAAGCGGGTGCCTGCCCAGGCAGTAGCGACCCGCTGACCTTGCTGCCAGGGCACGCTCACATCATCCTCGTCATGCAGGATCAGGGCCGGCACGGCAAGGGTACTGACGTTGCGTACGGTGGAGACCCGGTCCATGAGGTCTGCATCAAAACGCTGCTCCAGCTTGCGTCTCAACACGGCTCTCACTGCCGCGGGCATTTCGAGCAACTGTGCAAAACTGTCGAGCAGAAACTCCAGATCGGCAGGCGGACTGATCATCACCACCCGCTCGACTGCCATACCATGGCGCATGGCATAGGCGAGCACCATGCCGCCAAAGGAATGGGTTATCGCCGCGTACACGGGACCATGCTCCCCGGCAACCGCCTGCAACACGGCCGCACATTCAAACAGTGTGGTCCGATCACCCGGCGAATTACCATGCCCGGGGGCGTCCACCGCTACCACCCGGTAACCTGCGCCTGTCAGGGGCTCGACAAAGGCCGCGGCCTGGCTGCCGCGCCCCGACCAGCCATGCACGAACAGCACCACTGGACCCTGCCCCCAGGCATAGACGGCAACCGGGATACCGTTGACCTGCAGGGTGCTGCGCAGGGCACGGCTGCTCGCCTGTATGCCGGTGGCCGACTCGGGGAAACGCCGGGTCCGGAACCACAGGCGGTAGGCCCAGCGTCCCATAAGGCCAGGCAGTACGGGCCCCAGCCGGGAGAACAGCAGGCGCATTCCCCGCAGGACCAGCGGCAGCGGCCGCTGGGGTGAATGCCCGCCGTGCACGACTGTCTGTCTGTCCGATGTCATTGTCAGATAAACCGATTCCGTAGATCGCCAGCATAGACTGACCGTAGTCGCCGGCGGCACCCGCTGCAAGCCGGGACGGGGACAGGGGCGGAATTGATGGGTGTCAAGGCTGCAGCAACCCGGAAGGGATAAAATCAAGATCAGGCGCAAACAACGGCCGGATACCACTGCTGGCGTTCCGGCCACCAGTATCTGGAGGTCAACATGAAAACAGGAATCCCAAGACAGCTGCCGCTTGCCGTGCTGATCAGCCTGGCACTGACCGGTATGCTGGGTAGCGCCTGGGCCGTGGAAACCGAACCAGCCGCAGCCCCGGAAGCCAAACAGACAGCAGCCCCGGAAGCCGAATCGGCGGCGGAACCAGCAGAGGCGCAACAACCCGCAACCAGCCGCGCGAGTCGCTGGACCGGTCGCATGGACCGTATGCGCGAACTCAGAAAGGCACAAATAGATGCGCGCAAGGAGGCCATGGAACGCCATCGCAGCGCCCGCCGCTGGTGGAACAATCCCGACGCGGAGGCACGCCGGCAATGGAACCGGGCACGCAGCGACTGGCACCAGCAAATAGCCGAGCAGCGGCATGAATATTATGAACGCCTGCGGCCCGACTATGGGTACGAGTACTCCTACGGTCCCGGTTACCGGCACTACCGCGGTTACGGGCCAGGCTGGCGCCACGGGTACTGATCACTGCAGCAGGTGCCCGATCTCGGCCGCATAGTCCGGCCCGAGGCGTGACCAGGACAGGCCGGAGACATCCGGGGCCGGGGGCAGCACGCCCTGCTTATGCTGCTTTGCGAGCAGCATAAGTCGCCGGGCGATGTCCCCGCTTTCCCGCACCGGATCAGTGGGCAACGAGGGATAGCGGTATTCGGCGCCAAGCCATTCAGGGTAGGCCAGCCGGTCGGGTACCAGCGGGATGCAGCCAGAGGCCACGGCCTCGAGTACCGCGAGTCCCTGAAACTCGTGCAGGGCCGTGGACAGCACAACGTGCGACTGCCGCAGCAGTGCGCGGTAGTCCGTAGCGTCCAGGACCCTGCCCCATTCCCCGATGCAGCCCGCGAGTTCCCGCTGCATCTCGGCGAACACCGGCGGCACCTCGCGAAACTGCTGGCCAATGACGTGCACCCTGAACTCGACGCCCGCCGCGCGCAGTTGCCGGAGGGCCTGAAACAGGCGCTCCGGAGCCTTGTCGTATTCCCAGCGATGGTTCCAGACTATGGTGAACGGGGCGCCCGCTTCGGGCCCCGGCAACTGCCGGGAAAACCAGTGCGCCTCCAGCGGCACCGGCAGGATGTGGCTGCGCGCACGGATCCGCTCGACAATGCCCGGCGGTACCGCGTCCGGCATCCTGTCCAGCAGGGCCTGCACCCCGGCCAGCAAGGAGTCACGGTTATAGGCGGAATTGAATACTACCCGGTCCGCCGCCAGCG
>JAOTTU010000206.1 GCA_029864225.1 Gammaproteobacteria bacterium
GCCCATGCAGTGAGATGCCGGCGAGTCCGGCGCCCAGGAATTCGTCGGCGAACCCGGCAACGGCCTCCGGGGCCAGCCCGAACTTGTCGGGGTCACCCGAGATGTTCACCTGGATGAGCACCCGAACGTGCCTGCCCGCCGCCTCGGCATGCTGGGCGAGCTTGCGTGCGAGCTTGAGGCTGTCGAGGGTGTGCAACCAGGCAAAGTTGCTGGCGATGTGCCGGGCCTTGTTGGTCTGCAGATGGCCAATAAAATGCCATTCGTTCTGCGGGTCCTGGATCAGCGGCAACTTGGTCAGGGTATCCTGCACGGTATTCTCGCCGAACACATGCTGCCCCGCCGCCATGGCGCGGGTGATATGCGCGGGCGGCATGTACTTGGACACGGCAATCAGCCGGATCGTGTCCGGGTCACGGCCGGCGGATGCCGCAGCCCGGCGGATGCGTTCGCGCACGACCTCCAGGTTGCGCTGAATATCGGGCAAGGCTGTCATCATGTGAGCGGAATGGCGGGAACGCTTGTTCAGGGACAGACAAGGTTGCGGGCCGAGCCGGCCAGCCAGGCCTGGATGTTACGGGTTATTTCATCGATGAGTCGTTGCCGGGCATTGATGCTGGCCCAGGCGATATGCGGCGTAACCACCAGGTTTGGCAGCGCGGCCTCCAGCAGCGGATTGCCATGACGTGGCGGCTCTTCGCTCAGCACATCAATGGCGGCCCCGGCTATCCGGCCGGTCTGCAGGGCATGGAGCAGGGCGGCTTCATCCACGATGCCGCCACGCGCCGTGTTGATGAGGACGGCATCGCGGCGCATCAGCCCGATCTCCGCTGCCCCGATCAGATTGCGGGTCGCAGCGGTCAGGGGGCAATGCAGGCTGACTGCGTGCGATTCTGCCAGCAGGGTCTGCAGGGGGACGCGTCCCGGACGCGGTGTTGCGTCCGCGCGCTCGGCGACCAGCACCTGCATGCCGAAGGCCTCCCCCATCCGGGCAACGGCCTTGCCCAGTTCACCGTAACCGATGATCCCCAGTGTCAGCCCGTTGAGTTCCCGGATGGGAAAGTCCAGCAGGCAGAACCCGTCGGCCTGCTGCCAGCGGCCCTGGCTCACGGCGTCGCGGTAGGCATAGAGCTGTCTATTGAGGATCAGGAGTTGGGCAAAGACATGCTCGACCACAGAGGGGGTCGCGTAGCCGCTAACATTGCAGACGCTGATGTTGCGTGCGCAGGCCGTCTCCAGGTCGATATTGTTGGTGCCGGTGGCGGTGATGCAGACCAGCTTCAGGTGTTCCGCTGCCAGCAGGGTGTCCCGGTCGAGCAGGACCTTGTTGCTGACGACGACATCGGCATTCCGTATCCGCCGGTTGACCTCGGCCGCCGTGGTGCCCGGGTAGGGCATCCATTCAGGCAGCGTCGCGAACAGCGACCTCAGGTCCAGATCGCTCCGGTCGAGGGTGTCGACATCCAGGAATACGCCGCGCACGGCAGTGCTCAATGCTTGCCCAGCATGCCCTGCTTCAATCCCTTGCTGACCGGATGGGCGCCCAGCCAGATCCTGAGCAGGGAACGGTAGAACCCGTCACCGGGAACGGTTCCGCGCAACGCACCGTTAACCAGGACTTGTGTCCCGGTGCCCGGGCTGTGGTCAATCCGGATGACGTCACCTGCGCGCGCCGTGTCGAACAGGGCATTGAAGGCGTCCAGTTGCGGCTGCAGTGCGGCCATTTCCTCAACCGTGTGATTGGCGGCGAGGCCATCATTCCATCCCCCGGTGATCTTGTCCTTGCTGACTTCCTTGTACAGAAAATGCATCAGAACACTGGCAGGGCCCGTGTCAGCGAGGATGGTTGCGGTATCCGCTGACTTTGCCGGCAAATAGAGTGCGCCGACATAGATGTCCATGAAAAACTTCTTGCGGATTCCGGCGCCATTCAGTACCAGGGAGGGTCCAGTATCTGCCAGTGTGACCGTGTCGGGGATATCGACGCCGGCAACCTGGAGAGCGCTGACCGGCGTGCCGATTGCAACCAGGCTGAACAGTAGAAGGAAGGTGAAATTACGCATATTGTTACCTCCGGGTGTGCTGTTGTGATATGTGTTCAGGGCCGCTATGGATTTGTCACCCGCGGCCTTGCCGGGTGACGGTCGATGTTCTCGACATACACGGGAAAGTCATTCTTTTTGACGTCACTGTAATACTTCTCCAAAGACACCTTCATGACGGGAAAAGCCAGTTCGTCCCAGGGTATTTCGTGCTCTTCGAACAGTCGCACCTCCAGGCTTTCGGGGCCCGGGGCAAATTCTTCTGCCTGCAGACTGGCGCGGAACATAATGTAGACCTGGCTGATATGCGGGATACTGAATACGCCGTAGAGCGCCATGTTTTCCAAACGCGCGCGGGCCTCCTCCCAGGTCTCGCGTGCAGCTGCCTGTTCAGTGGTCTCGCCGTTTTCCATGAAACCCGCCGGCAGGGTCCAGAGTCCCAGGCGGGGCTCGATGGCGCGCCGGCATAGCAGCAGGCGGCCATCCCACTCTGGGATGCAGCCGGCGACGATCTTCGGGTTCTGGTAGTGAACGGTGTGGCATGCCTCACAGACAAACCGGGAACGGTCATCTCCCTCCGGGATCTTCTCGGTGACCCGGGCGCCGCATGTGCTGCAATAAATCATTATAAAATAGAGCGTTTTTTACAGACGGGTGTGCGTGCTACTTTGGGACAATAGCATATCTGCCGAATATGCGTCAGGATTGGGACATCCATAACAATGATGTGCCATATTAATAATATTGTGAGACGGCGCACGCAAAGGTGCGCCGAACTATATAAAAGTAACTCTCATCAAGTAACAATTTCCAATTATTCTCTCCCG
>JAOTTU010000057.1 GCA_029864225.1 Gammaproteobacteria bacterium
CTCACCACTCGGTTGGCTGGGCACGATAACTGTGAGGTCGGCGCTACTCGATGCGACGATGCGGCCGTCACTGCCGAGCAGGGTGACTTCAGCGGCACTGCTGCGCACCCTGAGGTCATAGAGGCTCAGTGATAGCGTCGCCGGGGGTGACTCGGACAGCTCTTCAGCCATCTGCTCGGTGAGGTGCAGCACATCCCGCAGGCGCACATCCAGCGCCGTCCGGCTGAGGTCAAGCGCATCCCCCAGGGCCTGCTCGATGCGGACATCGAACCAGCTGTCCATGCCGCGATGCAGGAACTGCAGCGAGAAGTAGTAGACTATGGACACCGGGACAACTGCCAGTACCACGAACATAACCACCAGGCGGGTGGTCAACTGGATGCCGGGGGCTTTTTTGCGCTGCTGTGTGACAAGCCAGATGATATTTGCTACAACCAGCGCGCCCAGCACGACCAAGCCGAGCGCGTTAATCAGCAGTAGCGAGGAATAGTGTTCTCCAAAGCGCTCCGAGTTGTGCGTTGCATCGCTCATCATGGAGAGCGACACCAGCAACACAACGAACATTGCCAGAATCGGCAGAATGCCGAAGCCGAGGCGTTTTACCGTGCCAGTCGCCATTTATGCCACTCGTTGTCCATGTCCCAGGCAGATGAGACATAGGCAAGCAGTCGGACCGGGGTCGGCAAGGACTCGATGTCCAGGTTGCCGCGCAGACGCATTGCGTAATTCTTGTTATCACCCAGAAGCCGGTATTCGAGTACCGGCAGTTCTTGCAGAAATCCGGCCATTAGCAGGGCATCTTCCAGGCTGCGAAAATTCTGCTGCCTGCCGGTATTGATGTCCCTTAGCACATAAGTGCGACTCAACGCATGGTAGCTGATCTGCCGGGCCTGCCTGGTCTCCGCGATTACTGCATCCCACAACCAGGTATGCGTCTTCAGCGCCTGTATCTGGAACTCTATCACCAGGGGGACACCGTTTTGCAGTGCGCCCAGGGCACCGGAACTGAGGCGGATATCCAGCTGGGCATGCAGCAGGTAGGCGTCCTCGCCTTTTGCGGTGCGCGCATTGACGACCTTGATGGCACCGCGCCCGGTCTCCGCCAGCAGCGGGCCGGGCGAGATCATGCACACAGCGGCCAGCAGACAGATCAGTAGCCGGCAAGCTCGGACCATATAGCCCGGAACGGCCGGTTGTTCGATTAAAGCTGTTTGCGCATACATGCGAAATAGAACCCGTCCATATCATCCTCACCAGGCAGTATCTGCCGCCCGCAGGCGCAGGGTCGCCCCCACGACACTGCGATCTTCTGTTCTACGGCATCCGGATGATCTTCCAGAAAGCGTGCTGTTTGCCGTTCATTCTCATCTGCCAGCACGGAACATGTTGTGTACAACAGCATACCGCCTGCCGGAAGCAAGGGCCACATGGCACTTAGCAACTGCGCCTGCCGCGATACCAGCGAGCTGATGTCCGCAGGCCTGCGCAGCAACTTGATGTCGGGGTGACGGCGAATCACACCGGTCGCCGAGCAGGGCACATCAAGGAGTATGCGTTCATAGCTTTCACCATCACACCAGCTGGCCGGTTCAGCCGCATCGGCATGGAGCACACGGGCGGCCAGGCCAAGCCGCGCCAGGTTGTCCTCGACCAGGCGCAGGCGCCGCTCATCGATGTCGATCGCGGTTACCGACGCAAGGCCGGGCTCGGTTTCCAGGATATGCGCCGTCTTGCCGCCTGGGGCTGCGCAGGCGTCCAGCACGTGCAGCCCTGGCGCCAGTTCCAGCAGCCCTGCCGTCAGCTGCGCGGCTGCATCCTGGACCGAGACCAGCCCGGTGTCAAAACCCGGCAAGGCGTCGACCGGGACCGGTACCTCGAGCTTGATACCGTGCAGCGTGTGCGCCAGCGGCGCGGCCTTGATACCCTCGCGCTGCAACAGCGCCAGGTAATCTGGGCGCGTGGTCTGCTGCTGGTTCACGCGCAGGCTGAGGGGCGGTCGCTGATTACCGGCCCACAGGATCGTCTCCCAGTCATCCGGCCAGTCTTGCACGAGCCGCTCGATCAACCACCCGGGATGGGCATAAAGCGCTGCGGCTGAGTCCCCGATATCTGCTTCGAGTTGCGGCTTGCGGCGCTGGTATCCGCGCAACACGGCATTGACCAGTCCCGTGGCCCAGGCCTTGTCCAGTACCCGTGCGGCCTGCACGGTTTCATTGATGGCCACATGGGAGGGCAGGGCCATCCGGGCCAACTGGTAGAGACCGGATAACACCAGACAGCGCAGGTCGCTGTCGCGCTTCTTGAGCGGCTTGTTTAGCAGGCACTGCAGCAGTGCATCCAGCTGGTAATACCAGCGCAAGGTGCCATAGGCCAGTTCCTGGACCAGTGCCCGCTCGCGCCCGTCGGCAATATTCTGCAGGCCGATTTTCAGGACCTCATTGAGAGAACGTCGTCCGCTGACAACCTGGTCAAGCAGCCTGGCCGCACTGGCGCGTGCATTTGTGGCCTTGGCGTCACTCACCCAGGGACACACCTTCCAGTGCATGTGCATTGACGAAGTCAGCGGCGGCAAGCGCCCGCGCGCCGGGCAGCTGCACCCTTTGCAAGCGGAGGATGCCCGCGCCACAGGCGACATCGACACCCGACTTGCCGGCGGCAAGCACCAGGCCGGGCGGATGGACGCCATTCGCCTCCAGGGGCTGCGCCTCCCAGATTCGCAGTTGCTTGCCCGTGAAGCGCGTTTCGGCCACCGGCCACGGGTTGAAGGCACGCACCTGGCGGCCGATTGCCTCGGCGGACAGATTCCAGTCGATAAGCGCCTCGCGCTTGTCCAGCTTGCCGGCATAGGTCGCCAGGCTGTCGTCCTGCGGCTGCGGCTCCAGTTCACCCTGCACAATCCGTTCAAGATTCTCTTGCAGCAGCTGTGCCCCCATCTCCGCCAGGCGGTCATGCAACTGCCCGCCGCTCATGTCCGCCGGGATCGGGCAGCGCGCCCTGGCCAGGATCGGGCCGGTATCCAGACCGGCCTCTATCTGCATCAGGCTAACGCCGGTCTCAGTATCACCGGCAAGGATGGCACGCTGGATCGGTGCGGCACCGCGCCAGCGCGGCAGCAATGAGGCATGCACGTTGATACAGCCCAGCCGCGGTAGTGCCAGTACCGCCGGCGGCAGTATCAGCCCATAGGCCACCACCACCATCAGATCGGCCTGCCAGGCGGCGAGTTCCGCCTGCACAGCCGGTTCGCGCAGGGTGGCGGGCTGGCAGACCGGAACTCCATGCTTCATGGCCAGCTGCTTGACCGGGCTGATACGGGTATGACGCCCGCGGCCGGCCGGCCGATCAGGCTGGGTGTAGACCGCCACCACCGGGTGCCGGCTGTGCAACAGGGTTTCCAGCACCGGCAGGGAAAAGTCCGGCGTCCCGGCAAACAGGATCTTCATAATATCGGCTCCGGGGCAGGGTCTCGATTGGAGTGTGCTGGCAGGAAAACCGGTTAAAAAACAGGCGGGACCCGCGAACCGCAGCAGACAGGCGCGCTCAGATCACCCGTTTTGCAGGTTGTTTGTCGGCCGCATCCGGAGCCTGTCGCCCCTGTTTCTCGAGCTTCTTGCGGATTCGGGTCCGCTTCAGCTGGGACAGGTAGTCAACGAACAGCTTGCCGTCCAGGTGGTCGATCTCATGCTGAATGCAGACGGCCAGCAGGCCATCGATCTCGAGTTCGAAGCCCTGGCCATTGCGGTCCAGCGCCCGGACATGCACCCAGTTCGCCCGCTGCACCGTCTCGAAGACACCCGGGACGGAGAGGCAGCCTTCCTCCATCGCCTCGATGCCCCGGAGCTCGAGTATCTCGGGATTGATCAGACATAAAGGTTGGTCCTTGTTTTCCGATATATCAATAACGACAACACGCTCGCCGACATTGACCTGGGTTGCCGCCAGGCCGATACCCGGTGCCGCATACATCGTCTCGTAGAGGTTATCGACCAGCGCCCGGATGGCATCATCAACCTCGGTGACAGGTTGGGCCACGTTACGCAGACGCGGGTCGGGAAAATGAAGGATTTCCAGAATCGCCATGTGATTGCCGTCACGAATCAAGCCATGAATATAGAATATACTTTACCACAATCAGCCAATTCTGGCGCCAGGATGCGTACAAAAGGTTTTGTTCTGTGTGGATTTTCCGCTAAACTCGCGAGAGACCATAAAACGCCAGCCCACACAGATATTTCACAGCGCGTTATGTGGACGGGTATTGAGACAAAATCGACGTAAAGGGATGCCCATGTCAATCAAGAAACTGTTCGGAATGGTCACTGCCGCATTGCTCGCCGGCCTGGTATTCGCGGCCGATATCGTACTCAACCCGACGCATCCAGACCGCTACGTGGTGGTCAAGGGCGACACCCTGTGGGACATATCAAGCCGCTTTCTGCGCGACCCCTGGCTCTGGCCGGAGGTCTGGTATGTCAACCCGCAGATTGCGAATCCGCACCTGATCTATCCCGGTGACATCCTGACGCTGGTGTACGTGGACGGCAAACCCCAGCTGCGGATGCAGCGCGGCTACCAGACCGTGAAGCTCTCGCCGCATGCGCGCGTGGAACCGCTCGACCGCGCCATCCCCACGATACCGATCGATGCCATCAAGCAGTTTCTGACGCGTCCGCTGGTAGTTGACAAGGACGAACTCAAGGCGGCGCCTTATATCGTCGCCAGCGCCGGCGAACACATCGTGAGCGGGGCCGGTGACCGTGTCTACGTCCGCGGGATCCAGGGCGAGGACGAGGGCCTGTTCGATGCCTTCCGTCCCGGCGGTCCCTATATCGACCCGGACACCAATGAGGTACTCGGCTATGAGGCCATCTACGTGGGGACCTCCGCGGTACAGCAATTCGGAGACCCTTCAACACTGCTGCTGACCGAGACCACGCGCGAGGCACGGGTCGGCGATCGCATGCGTCCCGCTGAAAAGATTGCGCCCATTACCCACTTCACACCCCACCCGCCGGCCAGCGGCACCGAGGGACGCATTATCTCGGTACATGACGGTGTCACCCAGATCGGCCAGTTCGACGTGGTGGTCATCAACCGGGGCGATGCGGACGGCATGGAAATCGGGCATGTCATGAAGATCTTCCAGGCCGGCGAGGTCATCAAGGATAATGTCGACGGCAGGATCAGTAGCAGCGTGCGACTACCGGATGAGGAAGCCGGGCTGCTCATGGTCTTCCGCACCTTTGATCGCGTCAGCTTTGCCCTGGTCATGAAGGCCACCCAGGCGATCCACGTACTGGACTATGTGCGGGCGCCCTGAGGCCCACACACTTTATATATTAAACCCAGGGAAGGGGATATGATGAACGCTGTACTACGTACCGACCCGGTGCAGGGTGTGGTTGGCTAGCCACCATGGCGGCCACATCCTCCACACCGAATAGCGACGACACACTCACCGACTGGCTCATCCTGCACCATGCCCCGGGTATCGGTGCCGTCACCATCCACCAGCTGCTGGAACACTATTCCGGCCCCGCCGCCGCGCGCCGCATGGCCGCACACCAGGGGCTGGGCCTGGAACCGGCGGCGCTAAACTTCCTGCAGCAGCCCGACCAGGAACGGATCGAGCGTGACCTGGCCTGGGCGGAGCAGCCGGGCAACCACATCATCACCTGTCGCGACCCCCGCTACCCGGGACTGCTGCTGCAGATAGCGGACCCGCCGCCCCTGTTGTATGTGCACGGCAATGTCGAGGCCCTGGGCCAGCTGCAACTGGCCATGGTCGGCAGCCGTAACCCGACCGCGTCCGGTCAGCGTACCGCCACCGAATTCGCCCGCTATCTCGCCCTGGCTGGCCTGACGATCACCAGTGGCCTGGCGCTCGGTATCGATGCGGCCAGTCACCAGGGCGCGCTCGATGTCGGCAAGTCCACGATTGCCGTGATGGGCACCGGCCTGGACCGGGTTTATCCGTCGCGCCACCGGGAACTGGCCCACGTAATCGCCGAACACGGCGCCCTGGTCTCCGAGTTCCCTGTCGGGACCGCGCCCAAGCCGGAAAATTTCCCACGCCGCAACCGCATCATCAGCGGACTGAGCCTGGGTATCCTGGTAGTCGAGGCCGCGATCCGCTCCGGCTCGCTCATCAGTGCCCGTTGTGCCGGTGAACAGGGGCGCGAGGTGTTCGCTATTCCGGGCTCCATCCACAACCCCCTGGCGCGCGGCTGCCATGCCCTGATCCGCCAGGGTGCAAAACTGGTGGAAACGGCACAGGACATTATCGATGAACTCGGTGCCCTGGCCGGGGCCTGTGCCCCGCCGGGGCCGCAGACACACGACCAGTCCCGCGTGCCCGCCCCGGAGCTCTCGGCCGACTACCTGCAACTACTTGATTCCATTGGCTACGATCCGACCTCCGTTGATGCACTGGTGGAGACGAGTGGATTGACGCCGGCAGTAGTTTCCTCCATGCTCCTTCAGCTGGAAATGAGCGGTTACCTGGCCTCCAGCGCCGGCGGGCTGTATAACCGGCTGAAATAAAAGGTTCTATATGAAAGAAAATGTTTTCGACGTCCTGATGTACCTGTTTGAAAACTACTACATGGATGACGACAATCCCATCGTGCCGGACCGCGAATCGGTCCAGCATGACTTGTACAACGCCGGCTTCCCCAAGCGGGAAATCGACTGCGCCTTCAGCTGGCTGGAAGACCTGGCGACGGACACCCCGCCACCGGCCATGCAGGCCGAACACTCGCTGCGCCTGTTTACTCCCCTGGAGACCGCACGGCTCGATACCGAGTGCCGCGGCCTGCTGCTATTCCTGGAGCAGATGGGGGTGCTCACGCCGAGCTGCCGTGAACTGGTCATCGACCGGGCAATGGCGCTGGAAAACGAGGATTTCGACATCGAGCAGCTCAAGTGGGTCGTGCTGATGGTGCTGTTCAACCAGCCAGGGGAAGAGGCCGCCTATGCCTGGGTGGAAGACCTGATGTTCGAAAACATGACCAATTACCTCCACTGAATCCGGTCAAGCCACAAACCACCGTACCACCCCTGCAAACCCCAATGAGCAAGAATCTGGTAATTGTCGAATCGCCTGCCAAGGCGAAGACCATCAAAAAGTACCTTGGCAAGGACTACGAGGTCACGGCGTCCTACGGCCATGTGCGCGACCTCGTGCCCAAGGAGGGCGCGGTCGACCCGGAACACGACTTCAACATGAAGTACCAGCTCATCGAGCGGAACTCCAAGCATGTGGATGCCATCGTCAAGGCGATGAAGAAGTCCGACGCCCTGTACCTGGCCACTGACCCTGACCGCGAGGGGGAGGCCATTTCCTGGCACCTGTGCGAGGTGCTGCGCGAACGCAAGGCTTTGAAGGACAAGCCCGTGTACCGGGTCGTGTTTCATGAGATTACCAAGCGCGCAATCAACGAGGCCATCGAGCATTCGCGTGAGTTGTCGATGGAGCTCATTAATGCCCAGCAGGCGCGGCGCGCGCTCGACTATCTGGTCGGTTTCAACCTGTCGCCGCTGCTCTGGAAAAAGATACGCCGGGGGCTGTCGGCCGGGCGCGTGCAGAGCCCGGCGCTGCGCATGATCGTGGAACGCGAAATCGAGATCGAAAATTTCAAGCCGCGTGAATACTGGACCCTGGAAGGGGATCTGGCCAAAGACAAGCAGAATTTCGTTGCGCGCCTGAACGTTCTTGATGGCGTAAAGCTGAAACAGTTCTCGATCACGGACGAGGCCAGTGCAAGCCGTGCCAGGCAGGGACTGCTGAAGGCAGCCGACGGCAAGCTGGTGGTCGACAAGGTCGAGAAGAAACAGCGCCGCCGCAATCCCGCCGCACCCTTCACTACCTCGACACTGCAGCAGGAGGCCTCGCGCAAGCTGGGGTTTACTGCCAGCCGCACCATGCGCGTGGCCCAGCAGCTCTACGAAGGCATGGACATCGGTGGCGAGACCGTCGGCCTGATCACCTACATGCGTACCGACTCCGTCAACCTGGCCCAGGAGGCGATCGACGAGTTGCGCAAGTTCATTGCGGAGCGCTTCGGCAAGGACGCGCTGCCCGGCCATGCGCCTGCCTACAAGACCAAGGCCAAGAACGCCCAGGAGGCGCACGAGGCCATCCGTCCCACCTCGGTCCGTCACACACCCGAGGAGATAATGAAATACCTGAGTGCGGAACAACTCAAGCTCTACGAACTGATCTGGAAACGCACCATCGCCTGCCAGATGATCCATGCCACCATCAACACGGTCAGCATCGATTTCGGCTGCGGCGCAGGCAACCAGTTACGCGCCACCGGCTCGACCGTGGTGGACCCGGGCTTCATGGCGGTCTACATGGAAGGCGTGGATGACAGCAAGAACGGCGATGACGAGAAGCTGTTGCCGCCACTGGAAAAGGGTGATGTCTGTGAGCTGAAGGATATTCGTGCGGACCAGCACTTCACCGAGCCGCCACCGCGCTACTCAGAGGCCAGCCTGGTCAAGACACTGGAGGAGCACGGCATCGGTCGGCCATCGACCTATGCCACTATCATATCGACACTGCAGGCACGCGAATATGTCATCCTGGAGAAGAAACGCTTTCATCCAACCGATGTCGGCCGGGTCGTCAATGAGTTTCTTACCGAGAATTTCACCCCGTACGTGGACTACGACTTCACCGCCGGCCTGGAGGACGAGCTGGACGCGGTATCGCGCGGCGAGAAGGACTGGATCCCGGTCATGAACGAGTTCTGGAAGCCGTTCCACGAACTGATCGGGAAGGACTACCCGCGGCCCTACCCCAAGCCGATTGACGAGAAATGCCCGGAATGCGGCAAGCAGTTGCAGATGAGCCTCGGACGTGGCGGCTTCTTTATCGGCTGCTCCGGCTATCCCGAGTGCAAATACACCCGCAACGTCGGCGAAGACCGTTCCAGTGCGGAACCGGAGATCGTGGAAGGCCGCAGCTGTCCGCAGTGCGACTCGCCCCTGATCATGCGCAACGGGCGCTACGGCAAGTTCATCGGTTGCAGCACCTACCCGGACTGCAAATACATCGAACCGCTGGAGAAGCCTGAAAATACCGGCGTACAATGCCCGGAGTGCAAAAAGGGCGATATCCTCAAACGCAAGTCACGGCGCGGCAAAATCTTCTATTCCTGCGAGCGCTACCCGGACTGCAACTACGCCATCTGGAACCCGCCGTTAGCACGGCCCTGTCCCAAGTGCCACTGGCCAATCACGTCTATCAAGACCACCAAACGCTCCGGTACCCAGCGTGTCTGCCCCCAGAATGATTGCAAGTTCGTCGAATCCTGGGAAGAGTCGGTGCCGGCGGCGGAAGCAGCAGAAAACTAGGCAATCCTTTCACCGCTGGACGTAAAGAAATATTAACGCAGAGACGCGGAGGCGCAGAGTTGAAAAATAGTCCGACCGCAAAGGCGCAAAGAACGCAAAGGAAGAAATTTAAAAAACAGAATTTATTCTAAGGAAGGTCTGAAAATACGTCATTGCGAGGAACGAAGCGAAGAAGCAACCTGCAAGTTTTTTATCATACCGCAATTACGTGACACATCACTAAATCAGAGATTCCTTGATTTTTCATTGGATATATCTTCTGCTATTCCTGCAGCAACAGTACTGTGATCTTCTCGATGCAATTTGATTGCTTGTGTTTCTGATAGTGCATCACTACCACACCAACATCTCATGAGCTGGCATATCCGTGAAGCCGTGCGGCAAATCGCGGCAGGCGGCATCATTGCCTACCCGACAGAAACCGTTTACGGCCTGGGCTGCGACCCGTTCAACGGCCAGGCCGTGCTGCGCCTGCTGGAACTCAAGCAGCGCCGCATCGACCAGGGCGTCATTCTTGTCGCCAGTGACCTGGCGCAACTCGAACCCCTGCTGCTCCCGTTGAGTGCCGCCGTCAGGAAACGCGTCACGGGTAACTACTCCAGGCCGGTGACCTGGGTCCTGCCGTGTCCGGCGGAGATCCCGGTGTGGCTGCGCGGCGTGCACACCACCCTGGCCGTGCGCATCACCCGCCACCCGATTGCCCGCGCTTTGTGTGCGTCCCTGGACGGACCGCTGGTCTCGACCAGCGCAAACCTGCATGGCGGACACCCGGCCACCACCCCGCTGGAGGTGCACCGCGCCTTCGGCGACCGCCTGGACTACATCCTGCACGGCCCGGTGGGTGCCGACGCCCGGCCCAGCGAAATCCGCGACGGCCTCAGCGGCAAGATATTACGTGCTTAGCAGCGAATTGATACTCACCGCAAAGACGCGAAGGACGCAAAGAAAATTCAAAAAACATTCACTGCAGACTGCGCCGACTAAATGCTTAAAGAATTTTCCGCATGATTTTTCTAAACAGTTTCTGAGTTTTTATATGTAGTAGTTTGATCTGGCAGACAGTGCCAGGTTGTAAGTCCGTTTTCCGCCCCATACCGGCCTATTAGCAGGCGCTTTTTTGATCAAGGCATTGAAGGCAGGAACCGGCCCAACCCAGACGTAGAGAATTTTCCATTGTAGGTCAGGTATTGTAAGCGGACCTACAGGAAGCGGATGCGGATCGGCAGCCTTCGACCCGAAGCGGACCTACAGAAATTTTCCTTAAACTTCCTGAACGTACTGTAAGCAGTCGTTCCTGTGCCGGGGTCGGATCGGCCATCTTCGACCAATGACCCGGAAGCATATTGACTGAGATTGGATGACCAAGATGTTTAATTAAACGTTTATGAGCCAAATGCGGGTTGGTAAGCATAGACCCAATTTGTGACATGAGAATCTACTGAACAACGACACACTATCAATAATTGTAAGATATTCTGAAATATCGTTTGGAATAGTTTACGGATCTGACCCATTACACAGGGCCTTCTAGTCTCCAAAAATACTTATGTCTTTGAGTTACTGCACAATATTGCAGATTGGCGTAAATATTGCAAATTCTACTGTCTATAAATACATAACTCAAACAATCAAAAACAGCACAGTACGGAATTTACGGAGAAAATACTCATGAAAAGACTACGTCTGAATGATCTCTTTGGCAGCTGTGTTGTTTTGGTAGGCGTACTCTTTGCCACCTGCGCCTCGGCAGGCAGCTCTGGCATCCCAATTGCTACCACAGTTGACCCTCAAGGTGATTGGACGGTGGGTACCAATAGCAATAGTGATGTCGTGATTACAGGTAGCACATCGTATACCCCCAATGCCGACCCCATCCTCAAGATTTTTGTACTTGACTGGTCGGATTGGGGAGGGGGTGATGTCACCGGTTTCTATCTCATCGAAAGCATCACCAACAGCGGTTCCACACCATGGACGGCCTGGGACTCGGAGCTGCTGGTCCCTGACGGTGCAGGCGGGTGGATGCCCTCGGCAGCTGGCGACGATCTCGATGTTAGTGTT
>JAOTTU010000207.1 GCA_029864225.1 Gammaproteobacteria bacterium
AGATTGTGCATGGTTGGCGGTGACACGACAGGGCAGGGGATAACCCTGCCCTGTCGTGCTTATGTTTCGGTATCCATCAGAAGTGGTAACCGATGCCGAGGTCGAAGGCATCGAAGTTGCGGCCGGACGCGGAGGACAGGTCATGGTCGCGGTTGCGGTAATCGGCCTTCAGTACCACGGCCTCATGCGGCCAGTAGTTCAGACCCACCTCCCACTGGTCGAACTGGTCCTGGTCGCGCGCGCCCTCGATGTCCTCGTAGCGGGCATACAGGCCGAGGTCCTTGCGTGGCTTGAAGCTGGGCTCCAGGTACCAGCCTTTTTGTTCATCGGCACCGGCGGCCTCGACGCCGCTGCCGTCGAAGTTCCATTCGGCGTACAGGGCACGCAGAGCAAAGGGCCCGTTCTGGTAGACGGCATGGGTCTCGAACAGCAGGCCGTCATCGATCCCGTCGCTGCCCACTTGGGAGGCATCCGACTGGTACTGCAGGCTGGCGGCCAGTTCCAGTCCGGGGATGCCGGTGTATTTGACGCGGCCGGTATAGGCCAGGTCCTCGGCATTGGCGTTGGATATTTTTTGACGGCCACTGCGTACCCGCCAGGCATTATCACCTGAGGTGGGCATCTTGAGACCCGAGTGAACCGCCAGGTCCCAGCTGAATCCACTGGCGTAATGCCCACTGAGACCCGCACCGCCCTCCCACCAGGTGGACGGGATGATGATGCTCTCGACGTCATTGCGTTCCACGCCGTAGAAGGTGGCCGGTTCGTGGGTCTCATTCAGGATGCCGACGGGTAGCAGAAAGACGCCGCCCCTGGCCTGCAGGTTTTCCTTGAGGTCGAATTCAAGATAGGCCTGTTCGACCTCCACCTCGCCATCGAGGGGAGAGCCGTCTGCCTCCACACCGCCATGCTCGACCTCCAGTTCCGAAAACAGCCGGATGCGATCGTTGAACTCGTGACCGAAGAACATAACGAAGCGGTGTAAATCCATATCTTTTACATCTCTGGATGAATCATCGGCATCGATATTGTTGTAGTGCAGTTCGCCGTAACCACCGATGTGGGTCTTGTCCGTCCAGTTGCCGCTCACGGCCGCGGTGTCCTCCATGGCCTCGACAGCGGCCTCGGCCTTTTCATCGGCGGCGACCGCCTTTTGTTCGGTGGCCTGTTGCTGACTCTTCAGCGCCTCGATTTCCGCCTGCTGTTTCTGGATGATGTTCCAGAGTTCCTCGACGGTGGGGGTAGCGGCATTGAGGGGGGTTGCCGCCATGAGCAGGCCGGCAAGCAGGGAAAAAAATATCATTACGCGTTTCATCGGGGGCTCCTGTAAAATAAACGTATTACGAATAACTGATATTCTACCCAATCTTAACCTTAATGCAAATCATTAGCATTAAGAATTAGTCACGCAGCCCCAAGCCTTGTCGCCAAGTGCCTTTTTTCAGGCGGTAGAATACATCCAACTGTTTTGTATAGTAATTATACCCTGGGCAGGGGCATGGCTCGGAATTATGCGACACCCGGTTGCCGTGTCCTGAGGCTGGCGTCCGGGGTGGTTGGGGTTTATATTGGTTCTAACTGCGGGAAGGTCTGGTTTCCCGTCATTCCGGCGCAAGCCGGAATCCAGTAAGGTGATCGATCACCTTACTGGATTCCGGGTCAGCAGCTACGCTGCACCCGGAATGACGACTTGATTAGACTTTTCCTCACTGTATTCTTTCAGGAAACCGATTTATCAAACGAGGTTCAATATGGCAACTGCAGCAAGCGAAATGATGACACTGTCCGAATCCGATGTGAGCCTGACACCGGCCGCGCGCGCGAAAATGACCGAACTGTTCAGCCAGGCCGAGGACGATGATCTGCAGGCGATCCGCGTCTTCGTCTCGGGCGGCGGTTGCGGCGGCATGGGTTACGGCATGACGTTTACCGACAAGCAGACCGAATACGACTACACGCGCCGGGAAGACGGCTTCAATGTCTTTGTCGATGCGGTGGCACTGAACTACCTGCGCGGCGTGGAGATCGATTATGTCGAGCGTCCCACGGGCGCCAGTTTCGTATTCAACAATGCCTTCGCCATGACCGGTGGATCGGGCACCTGCGGCGCCTGTGGTGCAGCCGGCGGAGGCTGTGCCTGAGAATGACGGTCGGGAGGCGGCCAGCCCGCCTCCTGCTGATCGCCCCACCGAACAGTTACCGTACTGTTTCCTATCTTGATGCCGCCCGGCGGCGGGGCATCGACGCTCTGGTTGCCTCCGAGGGGCGCTTTTCCCTGGTCAGTGCGATCGCTGACGGCCTGCACATCGACCTGGAAGATCCGGCGGCACTCGATGAGTTGCTGGCGGCCAATACCGCGCAGCCGTTTGCCGGTGTGGTGGCCACCGATGATGCCAGCGTGGAACTCGGCAGCCGCATCGCCGAGGCGCTGGATCTGCCGCACAACCCGCCCCGGGCTGCCCTTTACTCGCGCCGCAAGGACCTGTCCCGCCAGGCCCTGTTGACCGCGGGTGTTCCGGTACCGGCATTCCGGCTCATTGATCTGCAACAGGCACTCGCGCCCCAGCTGGAATGCCTGGATTACCCCTGCGTGGTCAAACCACTGGCCCTGTCGGCCAGCCGGGGGGTGATCCGTGCCGACGACGCGGCCGAGTTGCTTGTCGCCACTGAACGGGTGCGGGCGCTACTGGCCGGGGAAACAAGCCGCGAGACCTTCGCCACGACCCACCTGCTGGTCGAGACCTTCGTACCCGGGCCCGAGGTCGCGCTGGAAGGGCTGTTGCACGCCGGCCGGCTTGAGGTGCTGGCGCTGTTTGACAAGCCGGACCCGCTGGAG
>JAOTTU010000058.1 GCA_029864225.1 Gammaproteobacteria bacterium
CAAGATAGCGATAGAAATAACCTCTGTATATTGTCCTTTAGTACGAGTGTTGTCTTCGAGAGCCGTTCTCATCTGACTAGTACATTTGTATTACTCGGGTCATTCCATTGATCTATATCAGTACTCTACTGCTTCTAATGCTGTATGTGTCGAAAGGACTAGCCAGCTATAAAAATGATTCAGGCTGGAATAATTAGGGAACCTCTGATTAATTCCTTTATCGTCATCCCGGCGCATGCCGGGATCCATGCTATTCAATACATTGGATGCCGGCCTTCGCCGGCATGACGAATAAATCAGAGCTTCCTTAGAATTTACGGAGGGACATTTTTTAGAACGACCCATACAGGAAGTTTGTTAGTTGCTGTATTGATGGCCTTTATTATCACAGATAAGGAACGGCCCCCGAAGGGGCCGAAATCAGGTATCAGATAAGAAATTACTTTGCTTTTTTATTTACTTTGAAACCACCCGACAGTGATTTCATAAATGCAACAATTGCATCCTCTTCCTCGTCAGTTAATCCAGGATTGCCTAGCTTATCAGTGTTGACGTTTTCCGAAACTTCCGGCGCAGGCCAGCAGTCCATCCTCAGCGCGTCCTTTTCAGTAGTAAATGGGTCTGGACACTGATCTTTTACATCCCTTGTGTTATAGAAGTGTACTATGCTTTTCAAGGTCTTGAAGTAGCCGCCTTTTAGCGAATTCTTATTTTAGAATCAGTCCCCTGGTCCGTTGTCGGCCAAGAAAAGACCTTCCCTGGTTTTTCTTGAAGGTCTCAGTTACCACAATATCGGGCATACAGCCAGGGCCATATTTCATACATTTCCCGATACGTTGTCATTCCTCATACTATCGCTCTATTGGTTTTCTGCGAACTGTATCTAAACAATCAATAGTGAATATTCGTGGCTGGAATTCATGCTGAGTTGTCCATGCTTCTGACCTCTATCCAGCTATTTAAGCTGAACGGGAACCACGAAAAGATGTCATAGCTGTTTTTCATTCTGATAGGGCCGTGAAATCTTTAGTACCAGCAATGTCAATGCAGGTAAGAACGTTAGACTAACCATAGCGGTGCCAAGCAGGCCGAACATAACGATTACGCCCACGCCCCTGTAAAGCTCTGTACCTTCACCAGCCAAAAACACCAGCGGTGCAAGACCGAATACGGTGGTGAGTGTCGACATGGCAATCGGTCGCAACCGGGCGTCGACTGCATGGCGCACGGCGTCCATAGCATCCATGCCCCTATCGCGCATATTGATCATAGCCTGGTGAACGATCAGGATTGGATTATTGACTACAGTGCCCATGAGGATCAGGAAACCTAGCATCGCGATCATGTCAAAGGACAAGTGCAGTTGGTTCATGCCGATCAGCGGCAGCCATGCACCACCAAGATTAAACAACCAAAGGCCGAAGATGCCGCCGGCAACGCCGAGTGGGATCGTGGTCATGATCAGCAGCGGATAGCCCCAGTGGGTGAAGATAGCGACCAGCAGCAGGTAGATGATGACAATGGCGACAACATAGTTCGCGGCCAGGGCATCACGCGTGGCCTGCAGCTGGTCGCTGGCGCCGGAGATGGTCATATTGATACTGCTAGGCACGGCGCCGGTCTCGCGCAGGTAGTCCACCACGTCTCGTCTGACGATCTCGACGCCGGTTTCGAGCGCTACTCTGTCCGGCGGGATGATGTTGAGTGTGACAGTGCGCAGGCTGTTGAGGCGGCGGATGATGTTAGTGTCCACGGTTTCCTCGATGCGGGCGATGGAGCTAAGCGGCACCACGGTGCCGATCGGGGTGTACACAGAAATCTGGTTGAGGCTATCGAGCGAAGCGTTGCGGCCTGCCTTGCTGTACAGGTAAATGTCAACCTTGTCGTCGTCCAGGTAGAACTCATCAACGAAAGCACCATCAGCGAGTGCAGCGATGGTGTAGCCGAAGTCCTGCGTAGTCATGCCAACTTCGCTGGCGCGTGCCCATTTCGGCCGGACCTCGACCAGCGGCTGTGATAGCGACAGGGTGGACGGATCGGCTCGCAGGCGCGGCGAATCGAACACTTCCCCGGCACGTCGGTAGGCTGCCAGCGCTGCATCGTAAATGTCCGACAGGTTGGGCCCGGAGATATCGAGGTTGACACTACGCGTACCGCCGGAGTTGCTAGTGATGATAGAACCGCGCGTGACGAAACCGCGCATAGCCGGGTACTCGCTGTATTTCTTCTGCAATGCCGCCATGAGCGGCTTGATATGCGCCGGATCCTTCGGTTGCGAGATGATACGGATGCTGCTCGCTTCGATGCTCATATTGATGTATTTCAGCGCCGGCACATGGATCTCGCCTTTGTCGAACTGTTCCGATTCATGTTGCGTGAACGGCAAGAGATACTCCTGTAGTTCGTTGCCGATCCTAACCATCGTCTCGAGGTTATAGCCGGGCGGTGAGGTCAGCGAGGCGAAGGTCTTCGGTTCTTCGCCTTCGGGCAGGTACTCCGCTGGCGGCGTGAGAAAGACGAAGATGCCGGTGCTGAGCAGTGCGACGCCTGCGATGATTGTGCCGCGTCTGCCGGGGCTCCCGATAAGCCAGTGGATGCGGTCGATCACACGTTGGTGCAGGTCATGCGTCTGCCCATCGGCATGCAGGTTGTCGGTGGAGAACTCCAGGTGTGCGGTGGCGGTGGGTATCACGGCGATGGCGACCAGCATCGAGGTCAGGATGGAAGCCGATATCGCGATCGCGATATCAGAGTAGAGCTGGCCGGCTTCTTCCTGAATGAACAGGATGGGCACGAAGACCAATACCGTGGTCAGCGTGGATGCAAGCACTGCGGGCCACACCAGCTGCACGCCGACCACAGCCGCGCGCAGGCGATCAAGGCCCTTTCGGCGCTGGTGCTCGATGCTCTCCAGCACCACGATGCCATTGTCCAGCGTCATGCCGATCGCGAAGGCAATACCGGCGAGCGAGATCACGTTGATGGTGCGGCCGGCGATCAGCAGACCGATAAAGCCGGCGATGGTACAGACCGGGATGCCCATCACGCCGACGAGTGTGGCCCGGCCCGAGCGCAGGAACAGGAACATGACCAGACTGGCAAGTATTGCGCCGAGGCTGAGATTGATCCAGACATTCTGCACCGAGGCTTGTACATAGCCGACATCATCAGCAATCAGGCGCATGAACATGCCGGCCGGCTCGAGAATGTCGTTGTTGATTTGTTCCATCTCGAACATCAGTTTTTCTTTGATGTCGATTACGTTGGAACCCGCCTGGCGCCGTACCGACAGCCCGATAACCGGGTCTCCGTCTGTGTAGGAAATACGGCTCAGTTCATGGTGATCGAGCCTGACCTCGGCTACGTCACCGAGGCGGATCAGCGAGTCGCCGCGCCGCACCAGGATCAGGTCGCGCAACTCCTGCAGGTTCTTGAAACGGCCCACGGTGCGCAACAGGTAGCGGCGCTTGCCGGACTCGATCTCACCGCCGGAGATGTCACGGTTGCGCTCGTTGATCGCCCGGCGTACGTCCTGGATGCTGATGTCGCGCTCGGACAGACGCTCGGGCTCAAGCAGCACCTGCACCTGGCGCTCGGCGCCGCCGTAGACATTCACCAGCGACACGCCGGGCACGGTTTCCATGTGTGTACGCACGTGGTCGTCGATGAAGTCCTGCATCAGGACCATGTCGAGCTTGCGCGGGTTACCGGGTAGCGGCGCGACACGGAAGTACATAAAGGAGTTGGCTGAGAACGAGGTCGCATAGATGCGTGGTTCGTCCACGTTGATAGGGTATGATGGCACCTGAGACAGCGCGTTGTTGACGTTGATAAGGGTCTCGTTCAGGTTAATTCCAAACGGGAACTCAAGCTCGATCGATGCGCGGCCGAAGGACGAGGAGGAGATGATACGCTGCAGGCCGGGTATGCTGCGCAGGTATTCTTCCTGCTCGATCACGATTTCCTTTTCGATGTCCTGCGGCGTTGCACCGGGCCATGAGGTGCGTACGGTGATGGTACGCACTTCGAGATCGGGGATCATCTGCACCGGGATGCGCAGTGCGGCCATCACACCGAGTACGCTGACGATCAAGATAATGACCGTCATCAGGGTGCCACGTTTTACGATGGCCTCAAACATGATCCAAGGGATCCTTTATTCACTGCGTTGGATACGCACCTGCTGGCCTTCCTGAAGGGACTCATTACCGCGTACGACGATGACATCGTCCGCCTGGATACCCTCACGGATATGGATCAGGCCGTTGAAACTGTGCCCGGTGATGACACGTCTTTCGGAGACGGTCGGTGGCTTGCTGTCCCGGTTGATCACCCATACGGTGACGCGGCCGTCAGGGTAGCGCAGGATCGCATCGCGCGAAAGCACAACGCCCCGACGGCCGGTCGACAGGTTGAGCTTGCCATGTACGGACATTCCCGGTGTCAGGCGTGCATCACCGGCATCTATCCCGACGTGTATAAGAAAGGTGCGTGAACTCGCATCACTGACAGGGACCACGGCATCGATGGTGCCGTCGATTTCGCGGTCGGGCATGGCGTCTAGTGTGACACTGATCGCGCTTTGCGAGTTGATGCGGGGGAAAAACTCCTGCGGCACGCGGAATTCGATACGCAGGTCGTCGATTGCCACGAGGGTAACCACCGGCCTGCCGGGTTCGATCCATTCACCGGCTTCGGTCATGCGTTCACTGATCACACCGCTAAACGGCGCCTGTATCGTATGGCGAGCCACGAGCGCCTGCTGACGACGCTCCTCGGCATTTTTCTGCTTGAGCTTGGCCTCATCGATTTCCACTTCGGCTACGAGCAATCGCAACTGGTTTTCGGAGATGTTGTTCTGTTCGCGTAGACGTTTCGCGTCCTGGTAGCGGCGCTTCGAATCGGCGAGTTCGGCCCTAGCCTGTTGGGTTGAAGCCAGCAGCGCCTCCAGCGTGAGCTGTTCAATCTCGCGGTCGAGTTCCACTAGCGCAGTGCCGCTTTCGATACGATCGCCGACCTCGACATTCACTGCCTCGACCTGGCCGCTTGTCTCGGCCGAAACCTTTGCTACCCGTGCCGAGGTGATAGTACCGGTCAACGGCACCTGTTGGATCACTGTATCGGTCTGCGCGGTACTTACCACGACTAGCGGTGAGAGGTCGGCTGCAGCGAGTAAAGTGACAGGTGACAGAATGATCAATGCGGTTGCGGACAAAGCAAAAGCCAGTCGATTCAGGCACCTGGCAGCATACTGCATTTCCGTGCGGACCGGCGTACCAATACGGTACGCAGCCCAGATGAACCCAAGCATGAATCGCAAGACCTTACTGGTTACCCCACTTATATTGTACAGGTAAAAACGACCTGGCGGTGGTAAACATGGCCGGGAAATACTGCCTGTAACCGCTAGGTTTCATTTAATGCGCCTTACGCTGCAGAGAAGTAAAATTTACCAGACTTTGGTGACTACTGCGATGATTGAGATTGTCTTCCAGTTGCAGATCTTCACGGGACAAATGGGAGCGACCAGTCGAAGTGGGCTTATGCTGGTGTGAGGAGACCAAATGACATTCACGGGTCGCTGACAACAAGAGGCCAGCTGAACAGGAACGTTCACTACCTTCCTGACTTACAGAGAAAAATTATCTGCATCTTGGTTGGATCGTTAGTCGTCGTTAAGCAGGTGTTTATAGTTAGTAGGGACGAAACGACCGATTCAGTCAATTCAAGACATAGCCCCACTACAAGACCCCAGCCACTAGGGCGCGAGGTTATGGGCCTGTAGGTAAGCGTGTGATTCCTTGATCTGCAGGCGAGCGATTTCGGCGTCGCCAAAAGGCACAATCTCAATGAAGTCGTGGACGTCACCCGCACTCATGCCGCGCACTTTCAGCGCGAGTTCGCTCATCCTGATCTTGATGATGCCGCCAACCGACAGGCTGCGTGCCCGCTCGACGAGCTGTTTATGTGTCGTGTACTCGTCTTTGGCGAAGAACGCCACTTCATTGCCACGCAGCACAAGCACGATCGAGCCTTCCAGCGGATCAGCACCGGTCATGTTACTCAGGTGGCTGGCGCGCGCCAGCGCATTGTCTACGGCCTCAGGCGTATCAACCGCTACATCATAGACGACCCGGAGGGGCAGCATGTCATCGGACAAGGCCATACCGCCGTGGCAGAGGCAGATCAGGGTAAGTATGAGTGGGCCTACAAATTGATTTCGAATCTCGGTGGTCATGGTATACCTCCTTTACGGAAGTCGCTTCTCGGCGCAAATGGTATGTGAATAACAAGCAGCGCCCTGTAGCTACCCGTAACAGATGTAGAAACAAACATAATGTATTATATGTGTAGCATCTCCCGGATAATTTGCAAAAGCGTGCAGGAAATCATGAGGCGGATGCGCAAACCACTCACTACTCGAACTTTAATACCCGTGTCAGCTGCTGTACCCAGGATATCATCGCTAAGCCAGCTGTGGCGAGATGGGTTTACCGACAGGTTGCAAACGACCGTAATGGGGCTGCAATTGTCGTTAATTGATTGTTATATAAGTGCTGTCTAAAGTACTGAATCCGGCCAGAAGCCGCTATTCGTGCATGGTTAATGTTCTCTGGCCGTTTCTTTCCTGCCTCTACTTCTTCCGTTCTACTACCCATTCACAATGTGGGTCGCCATGGAGCATGTTCTTGGTAAGTTTGAACGTAAAATCTGGGTTCATACTTTCGACAGCCCCATTACCCCATCTTTGATGCCCTACGCCGCAGGTATCGAAGTCAAGGCCTTAGAAATTGCAATGTATGCGCCGGTCAATCCTTTCGTTGCAATCTCCCATCTCGTCTTCTCAGGAATCGTTTCTATTGTGTTAGTCATCGAGACAATCTCCTAATCTGGATTTCCTTTATATTGTGCCTCTACTACGGCAGGAACCGGCCAGGAACGAGCATATCCGTCGTTAACAATTTTGCACCAGACGCAGCCGTGCTTGGTCATTGCCTGTCATAGCCACCGTTAAATATTGGAACGGTTGTTGCCAGTATAGACACTCAGCAAACGCGGTGGGGCACTGTGCCTAGGAATGTTTTACCAAGCGGCCAAAGTCGATTCGAGAGGCGGCTTTGGCTCTTTCGCTGCCGCCTACTAGTTGATATATAAGCAGCTGCTAAACGTGCGAGAAGGGTCGACTCCCGCTGTTTAAGGTATCGACCAGCCTTGCTGCGCTTCTATAGCTGGCTGCCGACGTCCTGCCTTTATGAAATCCGTCATGGGATCTTGCAGCGTATCGGCAGCAGGCAGTGGCGGGCGACCAGATAGCGCCCGGATCGAGAGGATTCAGCGGGAGGGGTGCTGGTGAGACGGGCAGCTCCCGGGTAAATTCTCGCGGAATATGTGGGTTATGCTTCCTATACACAACCCCATTCACGGGTAATTCGCATTAGAGTTGACCGATATCAAATCCAGGATAATTTAGAATGAGTATAATTCAAGTTGAGGCAATGCGCTTAAGAGTATCAGGGGGGTTTCCTCTTGCTAAAACAGAGATCGGCTTGGTATTTCAGCTCCCTCTGATAACAACTGTGCCATAGCACAGAACCTGTAAAGCATAGAACAATGTAAGGAGGCTACCATGAAGAATCTGTTCTTGATTGCGGTATTCGCGCTGGTATCCCATGTAACGGTTTCGGCACAAGCCCTCACGCCCATCGAGGAACTTGGCAAGAACATCTTCTTCGACAGACTCTCGGCAGGACCGCCGCGGCAAGCCTGTGCAAGCTGTCACCATCCTTCCGCGGGTTGGACCGGAGGGATCGCGGGGATCAATATTCACGGAGCGGTGTACCCGGGCGCTGAGCCGCGGGCCTTCGGTAACCGCAAGCCGCCCAGCAGCGCGTATGCGACATTCAGTCCAAATTTTTATTTCGATTCGGATACCGGGGAATTTATTGGTGGTAACCTGTGGGACGGTCGCGCGACAGGCTGGCTGCGAGGGAGTCCGACCGCGGATCAGGCACTGGGTCCCTTTGCGGCTGACGTCGAGCAAAATATAAGTCTGCAGAAGGTCTGCATGAAGATCCAGGCCTCGAAGTATGCAATGCTGTTCGAGCAGGTTTGGGGGCCGGGATCACTGGACTGCACTGATTCTGGTTACCTTTACACCGGGGACAGGATTGCTTGGTCTATTGCCGCATATGAGGCATCGGCGGAAGTCATTCCCTTCAGCTCGAGATTCGATGACTACTGGAGAGTATGTCTGAATGCGGGTAACGATGCGGAGGCCTGCGGGAAGGCCGAGGGTGACAAGGCAGTTCTCGATCCAGACAACCTGCTTACGGAGCAGGAGTTCGAGGGCCTTGTCCAGTTTGGCGAGTACTGCTCGGCTTGTCACGTGAGCCACGAACCCGGGCCGGACGGTTTGCCACCGGTCTTCTCATCTCACGAATTCGACAATATCGGCGTGCCGCGAAATCCCGAAAATCCCGTCTATGAATACGATCCCGGCTTTGTAGATCTCGGGCTTGGGGGGTTCCTGGATACTGCTGATGAGTGGGCTCACCTCGCTCGCCTCAATGACGGAAAGATGAAGATTCCCACGGTACGCAATGTTGCGGCGGGACTAGGAGAAGGTTTCACCCGTTCCTACATGCACAACGGTGTATTCAAGAGCCTGGAGCAAGTCGTGCATTTCTACAATACACGTGATGTGCCGGAAGCGGGATGGCCGCCGCCTGAAGTGGAGGCAAATGTCAACAGAGAACTTTTTGAAGGAGTACCGCTAGGTGACCTCCAGTTGCCTGCTGAGGACGAAGCGGCGATCGTCGCATTCTTGGCAACACTCACGGATCGTGTGGCACCGGGGAAACCGATCGGTGTTATCGCTCCGCGTGCAGTCCCCCGATGATTTGACTGTGTTGTCAGGGGACATGGCGGGACGCGACCATTGGGTCGTGTCCCGCGCATGTGATGTCATTCCAGCGTATCAGAGCTTACTCCTGATAAACTGGGTCAGGTTGAACTTCCCCCGGTTTAACGGACACCCGGAAAGGGGCTACCAGTTGAAGACGCCATACCGCGACGGCACCATGCATGTGGTGTTCGAGCTGCTGGATTTCATGGCGCGGCTGGCAGCGCTTGTGCCGCGGCCGCAGGTGAATCTGACCCGCTACCAGAGGGTGTTCGTTGCGTTAACCCGGTTATCGGTTTATATGGCGAAGCGACAATACCGCAGTCGAAAATAAAGGAGACACTCATCAGCCAACACTTTTCACCCGAATGATTTAATCATCTACTGTGAATGTCGTTTATAGATCAATGTCTGCAGATCTGCATCCAGCCCCTAAACAACAACTATCAGCACAATTCCTGAACTTTAAGCGAAATTTCTGTACTTCCATGTTGGGTCGTCTCCTGCTTTTTATAGAAATCTTATTTAGAATCAGTCTGTAGGTCGCATTCAGGGCCAATACTTGCCGTCATTATCATTTATGAAATATCTACTCATCTAAACGAATGCCTGATAATTCTCGACTTTATAAAAAAACCCGCAAGGCGTGCTTAAATCTCTTTCAATATACAAACCAGTAGGCTGCCATAGTCAGCCAACTGATAACGAGCAAAGCCAAGGGTAACCTGTATTGTCTATAGACGATCTTCTCCTGAGCCTCAATTTCGCACATATCAGGTGACACGAGTTCCCGCTTGACCTTCTTGAGATTCTTGTCTAATTCTCTGGCCTTGGCATTTTGCCGCTTCTTGAATTGCTCGATACCTTTTTGAATCACTTGCGCAATTAGCTTTGTCTGTTCTTTGTGCCGACCGGGTCGTTGTATGCCGCGTGCAATTCACATGGCATCGTCTTGGGTTGCTTGTGATTGGTGGTGCTTTTGGGAGTGCTTGCCCATGAGTTATTCCAATTCGGTAATAAATGACCATCAGCCCATCGTTAATCCAGTGCAGCAACGGCTTGGCAATTTCGAAATTACCGATCCTTAATTCAGCCGGGGTGCCAAGCAATGCGTCATAGAGATGCTCCGCTGCCGAATTTTCAACCACCATTGCAAGCAATGCCGCGATCATGAGCAGGATGCCACTGGCGGATTCCAGGCGTAAAAAATGTTTTAAATTTGTCTTTCACAATCGGTGTCTTCCTTACTGTTTGGATGGGCGACAACTACTCAGTAGAGCCTGAGCGTCAGACAAAACCTATGGCTGCTGGATAGACAAGGCAATAAAGGGACATTCTGTTTTTTGTCAATACTCACCGAGCCGGGACAAACTGCAGATGATCTCCTTTCATGCCCATCTGCGTATAAAAAATTATAAAAACAGATAGATAGTGCAACTTGCCAAATGGTTGGCAGGTGATAGGGCGCTCTCCTTGACATGTACAATATCTATGCAATAATTATACACTCACTATCACTGTTGTAGGGCTCGGTAGCCAGGAGGTGCTGCCGGACCCGGGAGAATGATTATGCAACGCAGCATGCTGGCAAGTGCAGACTGTTTCCTCAAATGGAGATCGGCCGATGCCCTGCATACCGACAGACAGCATTTCGGCAAAATAGATTTCTGGCGCGATATCCTGCCGGGCGATCTGGGCGAGCTGCTTCAGGAATCCGGGCCAGGAAGCCGTGCCGAAGTCGATGTTGACCCGGGTGGGTCCCTACCCGAAGTGGATGCCGGCGCGGTTCACAGCGTCCCCAGGCAGGCAGTGAATTCGGCGTTGACCTCGCGACATATGCCGGGTCTCAAGGACGGCCGCTTCTACCCGCGCGGATTGCTGGCGAGCTGCGCGGGTCTCAGTGATATCTTCAGTCAGGACCTGCACCCGTTCCGGGTCAGCGGTATTCAGGACGAGGTCATCATGGCAGATCTGAATCACCCGCTGGCCGGTTATCCCGTCAAGGCAGGTGTCAGGATCGATCAGCTGCTGGGTGCCCGCGAGGAGCGCGGCGGCCACTGCAATGACATTGTGTCCGACATCGCGGAGATGGGGCCTGGCATGCAATGTCGGCCCGACAGCCGCAGCGTGAGCCTGATCCACCCGCGTGCCTTTGATCGCATGGACAGTTCGGATGACGCCGGGTTTTATCAGGCAACACGACTGGTGCATCACGTCGATTTGCAGGCACGTGCATTCATAAGCCAGATCTACAGCCGCTTCATTGCCCCCGAAATGCAGGTCCTGGACTTGATGAGCAGCTGGGTTTCGCATCTGGAGGGCGTGCCCGGGTCTGTCGAGGTCACCGGGCTGGGTATGAATCAGGCGGAGCTCGAGGCCAACCCGCGACTGGCCCGCTCCCTGCTGCATGACCTCAACAAACAGCCCTGCCTGCCCTTCGACGATGCCAGCTTTGACGCGGTTGTCTGCAGTGTGTCGGTGGAATACCTGGT
>JAOTTU010000208.1 GCA_029864225.1 Gammaproteobacteria bacterium
CGACGGCGGCCCCGAAGGGGCGAGGGGCTAGCCCCGAGTAATCTCTCCGGGCGCGCCATATAACCAAAGAACCCCGCCGTGTGCGGGGTTCTTTGGTTATCGGTTTATCAGAGGTTCGAACTCCCGTGAAGGCAAAGGGTACATGCACCGGATGCTCGCGGTAACTATCGATGACCGCCGGGTGACAGAAACGCACCAGCCAAGTGTAGTGATACTTCGCATCTTCTTTCACCGCACGGCCAGTGACTACCTCTCGCACACCTGGGATGGCACTAAGTACCCGCCGACCCTCTGCCATCATGGCTTCTATTTCCTGCGTGGCCACACCGGTTACATTGTAAATGATCAGGTGCTCTACTGGTGCCCAGGATGCGCATTGGTCCAGGAGTTCTGCGGCGCGATCAATACTTCCCCACAGGTGCATGCAACGTTCCACTTCGGCGCTGATGACCTCTTTAACGCCTTCGGTCAGATTTGTGTATCCACTTCGGCGATCGATCCTGGCATTATCTCGTATTCGTCCTCCTGCCATGTCGGCCAGTGCAGTGTAATAATTTATTTTGGCCACGCCACTGGCGATTAGCCGTCGGAACTGATCGTCGTTCAGACCCGTACCACCGTGAATTACCAATGGAATTCCCAAGGCTTCGTTAATCTGTTCCAGTCGTTGGTAGTCCAGTTTGGGCTCTCCTTTCATGCGGCCATGCACAGTGCCGACAGAGACTGCCAGGAAGTCCACTCCAGTTTGATCCACGTAGCCCGTGGCCTCGGCTACCGTGGTATAGGCGATCTCGCCGGGATGACGTTCCGCATCTTCACCCTCGACTCCCGGTACATATCCCAGTTCACCTTCCACCGGGATACCGCACGCGTGAGCCATGTCGACAACGCTACGTGTTATCTGCATGTTATCGGATAGTGCATGGTGTGATGCATCTACCATAACGCCGTTGCAGCCAAGATTGATACCCTGCACAGCGGAATCGAGACTCGCTCCATGGTCTAGATGTATTGCCACTGGCACATGGGCACGCCGGGCTGCGGCTTCCACTGCTGGCATGATCAACTCGAAATCAAAGTAGTCGAAATGAGACTCCGCCAGACTCAGGATCACCGGTGAGTGGGACCGCTCGGCCGCAGTCATGATACCTTCGAGGAAATCAAGACTGACTAGATCAAAGGCCCCTACAGCATAGCTGTTGCGGTAGGCGTGATAAAGCATGTCGCACATATTGACGAGTGCCATATTCTTTTTTTCCTCAACCTGTGCGTGCAGGCGATGCTGTATTCCAATGTTTAAGATGCTTCATTCAATGCGCCAGATACTGATAGGTTTGTATTACGTCTCTATTCATCACCATTCATGAAACCCAGCAGGTGTAACAGACTGGTAAACAGGTTGAAAATGGCGACGAACAGGGTGACAGTGGCCATGATGTAGTCGGTCTCCCCGCCGTGGATGATGTTGCTGGTCTCGTACAGGATCAGACCTGCCATTAACAATACAAACATGGAAGACACTGCCAGCGAAAGGCCGGGAATCTCGAGGAACACGGCACCCAGTCCGGCCAGGAAGGCGACTAGGATGCCCACCATCAGGAAGCCGCCCATGAAGCTGAAGTCCTTGCGAGTGGTGAGCGCGAAACCCGACAGGCCAAGAAAAATTGCGCCAGTACCACCCATGGAGGTCATTACCACCTGGCCACCGTTGGGCAGGGCCAGGTAGGTATTGAGAATCGGGCCCAAGGTATAACCCATAAATCCGGTCAGGGCGAACACAAAGGCCAGTCCAAGCGCGCTGTTCCGAAACTTGGTAGTGGCGAACAATAGCCCGAAATAACCACCCAGAGTCAGCAATAGCCCGGGATGGGGCAGGTTCAGTGTCATCGACACCCCGGCAGTCAGTGCACTGAACAGCAGGGTCATGGACAACAAGGTATAGGTATTGCGGATAACCTTGTTGGTGGCAAACGTAGCGGTTTGGCTCTGGCTCGCAGTGATCGTTATCGGGTTGTTCATGGTGGCTTGCCTCTGTCTGGTTTATAGATGAGTTAGACTGGCTGTTGCTCGTCTGATATCAGCGGGTGACCCTGCCTGAGCAGGCTTTGCTGACGGTCAATCTTGCGCACCACGGTACGCCCGGCGCGATCGACCGCACGGTCAATGGCGACGTACAGGTCGGCCTCGATATCTTCGATTACCACATCCGGCAGACCGGCCAGTACCACCTGCAGGTGACAGCGTTTATCCTTACCACCACGCGGACCGTTGATATCGGACAGCCGTATTACAACGCGTTGAATGTGATCATCACAACAGGTCAGGGCGAAACGCAGCCGCCGTTCGGCATGGCTGCACAGGGCGTCGGTCAGGGAAAAATTGCGTGCCTGGATGTCAATCTGCATAAGATCCTCTGTTGCAATGCGGTTACTGCTTGATGAGCAGGCATCCTAGGCGAGTTTGATTGCCTTAAAAAGTCGATTATTATTGACACACTATTCGTAATTTGCGAAGTAATTATGAGCCGATGGTCAACTATAAACATTTGCACTACTTTTTGGCGGTGGCCAGAGAGGGTGGCGTCGCCCGGGCTAGTGAGCGCCTGAACCTGACACCACAGACCATCAGCGGGCAACTGAGTCTGTTGGAAGATCATCTTGGGGTGGTGCTGTTCACCCGGGTCGGACGCAACCTGGAACTCACCGGGACCGGGCGGCTGGTGTTGAGCTATGCTGATGAAATCTTCTCGCTGGGTGGTGAGCTGGAAGATGTGATACATCAATTTCCGAATGGTCGTCCCCAGTCGTTCGGGTAGG
>JAOTTU010000059.1 GCA_029864225.1 Gammaproteobacteria bacterium
TCCGAGGTCTATAACTGCATCGATTCCAGGCGGGAAATGCTTGCGATAAGCGATGAGAATGCCGATTTTATTAACTAGACTTCAGTTGAAACAGCATCTTGCGCAGGTCCGACCCTTTTTCGTTTTTCGTTTTATCACGTCCTATTCATACCGCAATGCTTCGATCGGCCGCAGTTGCGATGCCTTGCGTGCCGGGTGCAGCCCGAAGAACACACCCACCAGTCCCGCGAACAGGAAGGCGACAAGCACCGAGACGGGCGTAACGGTGACCGGCAGTGCGGAGAAGCGCGCCACCGCCAGTGCGCCGCCCAGGCCGAGGAAAATGCCCAGTACGCCGCCGGCGGTGCTGAGTACCAGTGCCTCCAGCAGGAACTGCCACAGGATGTCACGCTGACGCGCACCCAGGGCCATGCGGATGCCGATCTCGTGGGTGCGCTCGGTAACCGAGACCAGCATGATATTCATGATGCCGATGCCGCCCACCAGCAGCGACACGGAAGCGATGCTGCCCAACAGCCAGGTGAATACCCGGGCGCTTTCCTCCGATGTCTCGGCCAGTTCGGCACGGTTGTGCATGCGGAAGTCGTCGGGCTGGCCCTCTCTCAAGCGGTGGCGCTGACGGAGCAGGCGTTTGATCTCCTTGATCAGTCGAAACGAGGCCTCGCGGTCGCTGGCGACCAGCTCGATGCGCTCGATGTGGGTGATGCCCTCGAGCTTGCGCTGCACGGTGGTGATGGGTGCGAAGATGGCGTCGTCCTGGTCCGAGCCCCAGGCGGTGGCACCCTTCTCGGTGAGCACGCCGATCACCCGGCAGGACAGGCCCTTGATGACGATGGACTCGTCCAGCGGGCTGCGCAGCCCGAACAGCTCACGCGCCACCGTCTGCCCCAGCACGCACACATGGCTGGCACCCAGAATGTGACGCCGGGTGAAGAACTCGCCCTCGGCCAGCTGCCAGCTGCGCACCGTGACATAGTCGGGGGTGACGCCCTCGATGGCGGTGCCCCAGTTGGTGCCGCGATAGCGTACCTGGGCGGTGGTGCGCACGCTGGGCGCGACTGCCACCACATCCGGCAGCTCCGCGATAGCGTCGGCATCTGCGCGCGTCAGCGAGGTAATTCCGCCGGCACCGGTACGCACCCCGCCGCGGGTCACCGAGCCGGGGCGTACCACCAGGCTGTTGGTACCCATGCTGGCCAGTTGGTCGGCGATGCGCTGCTGGGCACCACTGCCGATGCCCAGCATGGCGATCACCGAGCCCACGCCGATGACCACCCCCAGGGTCGTCAGCATGGCGCGGGTCTTGTTGCGCCACAGGGCGCGCAGCGCCAGTTGCAGCGCGGTTGTCAAGTTCATGTCTGCAGCTCCAGTCGGCCGTCGCGCAGCAACAGCCGGCGTCGGGCGTGCCCGGCCACTTCCTGCTCGTGGGTGATCAGTACGATGGTCAGGCCCTCCTGTCGGTTCAGCGCGTCCAGCAGGGCCATGATCTCGGCGCTGGTGGCGGTGTCGACGTTGCCGGTGGGTTCATCGGCCAGTAGTAGCGACGGGTGTGTCACCAGGGCGCGGGCGATGGCGACGCGTTGCGCCTGGCCGCCGGACAGCTGGTTGGGCAGGTGGTACAGGCGCTCGCCCAGGGCCATGTGCTCCAGGGCCGCACGCGCTTTTTGCCGGCGCTCGGCCTTGCCGATGCCGGCGTAGATCAACGGTGTCTCGACGTTTTCCAGTGCGCTGGTGCGCGGTAGCAGGTTGAAGTTCTGGAACACGAAACCGATCTCGCGGTTGCGCAGTGCGGCCAGCTGGTTGCCATCCATGCGTGTTATGTCCTGGCCGTTTAGCTGGTAGCTGCCGGTGTCCGGTACGTCCAGGCAGCCGAGGATATGCATCAGGGTGGACTTGCCCGAGCCGGAGGGCCCCATAATGGCCACGAACTCGCCGGGCTCAACGTTCAGATCGATGTCACGCAGGGCCTGGATGGTCACCCCGTCCAGTACATAGGCCTTGTGCAGGCCGTGGATCTGCAACAGGGGCGCGGTCATCGTCAGGCCCTAGAACAAACTCAGCCCGAAGCGCCGCTTGCGCTCGGAATCCTCGCGCTTGAGCGGTACGGCGATGGCCATGCCGTCGGCAAGGTCTGCTCCGCTGACCTCGGTGACCTTCTCGCCAATGATGCCGGCGGTGACGGTGAGCGGCGTGAGCGTGTCGCCGTCCAACCGCCACAGGATGGCCTCGCCGGACTTGAGACTTTCGCGCACCCGGTCAAGTTCCTCCTGCGGCCAGGGCGGCACGTAGCGCAGCGCAGCGTTGGGCACGGTGAGTACCTTGTCCCGGCGCGCCACCTCGATGCTGACGGTGGCGGTCATGCCGGGCTTCAGCGCCAGGTCGGCGTTGTCCACGTGGATGATGCAGTTGTACTTGACCACCCCGGCCTCGACCTTGGGTTGCAAGCGCACCTGGGCGACGCTGCCGCTGAACTCGCGGCGCGGGTAAGCGAACACGGTGAAGCTGACCGGCTGTCCCTCCTTTACCTGGCCGATGAAGGCCTCGTCCACGTCGGCTTCCACCTGCATGCGGGTCAGGTCGTTGGCGATGGTGAACAGGGTAGGGGCCTGCAAGCTGGCAGCCACTGTCTGACCCACGTCTACGTCGCGGGAGATGACCACACCATCGATGGGTGTGCGGATGGTCGTGTAGTCCAGGTTGACCTGCTCGCGTTCCAGTACCGCGCTGGCCTGTGCCACGCTTGCGACTTTCACCTGGTGCTCCCCTTTGGCGGCTTGGGAGGCGAAACGGGCCGCGTCCACGACGCTCTCGGCCACCAGTTTCTTCTTTTGCAGGCCGGCCTGACGATCGTATTCACGTTTGGTGTCCAGCACCTCGATCCAGGCCTTGTCACGCGCGGCCTCGGCGTTTTTCAGATTGGCCTGGGCCTCGGCCCGCTTGGCAGTGAAGATGGCCGGATCGATCTGTGCGATGACCTGGCCCTGTTTGACCTGATCATTGAAGTCAGCATACAGGTGCTGGATGGTGCCCGACACCTGACTGCCCACCAGCACGGTGTTGATGGGGCTCAGGGTGCCGGTGGCCGATACCACGTCACTGATGTCACCGCGGCGAAGCTGTGCCTGGCTGTATGTTGGCACATCGTCGGTATCGGGTTCGCGCAGCACGTACCAGCCGCCGCCGATAAGGGCGGCAAGCAACAGGATGCCAGTTAACAGTTTTGTCAATTTATGTGCCATCTGGAAAGGGGGGGCAGACCGCGTTTCCGGACCCGACTGCCCCGTTTGTACTCGGAACACTGACATACAATCCCTGATCAAGCGCCAACAATTACAAAACCCGGATCACTTTGACACCAGTGTATGAAAAACGTGGTCTGTCACCTGTTTTTTAGGATTACTGCCCGGCGACAAGGCGATCCAGTTCGTTGAGGGCATTGGTGGACTTGTTCAGGCTGAAGGTGGCGATTGTCTGTCCCCAGGGCCAGCGCAGAAAGGTCACGTTCAGTTCATTCCCCGTGCGCAACTGCTTTAGCAGGATACTGTCGGCAATCAAGCAGCCGGCGGCGTTGAGCGCACCGATCTGCAGGGGCACGTTATTGTCGATCTGCAGGCTGACACCCGTCACGGGATAGCCATGCCCGAAGATGCACACGGAACGGATGTGTTTGGGTTCGCCCTTCAGCCAGGAGATCCACAGTATCGGGGACGGGTGACGGGAATCTCCCCCGTGGTACTCGGTGATCTTGCTGTAGGTCTCTGCCTTGCATTGCGTTAACAGGGTGACCTCCTCATAGATACAGTCCACGCGCCAGTTGCCAAACTGCACCTTGCGCTCGCGTACATCATCCCTTTCTTGTTGTGCCGTGCTAGCCGTGTGGTCAACGCTGCTGCCAGCGGGAAAGTTGGCGCAGCCAGTGGCCAGCAGGGTCATCATCAGCAGGGTTGCAGGTACTTTCATGGTTCACTCCAGCGTGTCGAAACTCGGGTTTTCCCGGGAGAGGCTGCGATTATTTAACATATTTCGGGTTCTATAAAGATGCCGGAAAGATGCCGGGGCATATTCTCGCTATATTCCGCCAGAAAACTGCCGGGGTCAGGTCTCATCTTCCTGCATCATTAAATGCCAGACCTGACCGCGGCCATGTGTTGATAAATGATTATAATGCGTACTTGTCACTGATCCCATTGATTAAAGCCATGCCCTACAAGAGTCTGTCAGCGCTTCCCGAGAGTGTCAGGGATAACCTGCCCAGGCACGCCCAGGAGATTTACCTGGCAGCATTCAATAACGCGTGGGTTGAATATCGCGACCCCGGGGACAGGCGTGGCAAGGCGTCTCGGGAAGAGGTTGCGCACAAGGTCGCTTGGGCGGCGGTCAAGCAGCAATACGAAAAGAAGGGCGATAAATGGTGCCGCAAGAAGTGAAACTCAATACCCTTTTTGATGTTCCTGAGCCTAGTAACGGTTACTAACACCTTTTTCTGACAGACCGGATGCCAGCCGGTGGGCGTAGCGCGTGGTTTCGGGGAGGCGGTAACGGGTAGTGCAGCGCAAGGTAAAATCGATTGCCGCAGCCAGATTCACACGATGGCCAATCGATACATACACCGGGCTGACACGGGTCCGTGTGCGCAGGACAGCGCCGATCGTTTCACCCTTGTCACGCAATGGTACCCACTGGCCTTTATCGGGTGGCAACTCATCATGGCGGCCGACCAGGCGTGACTTGGCGACCCCGATACAGGGAATATCGGTCAATACGCCCAGATGGCAGGCCAGCCCGAAGCGGCGTGGATGGGCCAGGCCCTGACCGTCACACAGAATAAGGTCCGGTCTCTCGGCAAGCTGGTCCAGCGCCCCCAGCACCGCGGGCAGTTCGCGAAACGACAGATAACCGGGGACGTAGGGAAAGCGCGTCGGACTGCGGCTGATGGCCTGGGCCAGCGGTTCCAGACCGGGGAAGGCGAGCACCGCGACGGCAGCACGGGTGGTCCTGCCCCGGTCCTCGAAGCCGACATCGACACCGGCCACGGTGTTGACCGGCCCAAGCCGGTCTTCGCGTACAACCTGCGATCGCAACGCCTCCTGAATTGCGCGGGCCGAGGCGACATCGTTCGGCCACTCGATCTCACTGCTTGCTGCACTTCGCATACGCCCATTGTACGCGGGAAATGCTGGTATGATCACTGCAAGGTGAAGGTGTCTCCGCGGGCACGCGGGTCTTCGAGAATGAGGGACAGACTGAGCTATCCCTTTTTTCGTCTGTCACCTTACCGATACAGGGAGAATCGTTGATACTTCGCCCACCGGCACCTAAACGGATTTGAGGGACGACCATGCAAAGCAACAATCTAACGGACGAACTTGTACGGATTGCCCAGGCACGCCACCATGACCCTTTTAGCGTGCTTGGCAAACACCGCGAGCAAGACCTTGATCTTGTTCGTGTCTTTCTGCCGCAGGCGGATGAGGTCTCGATTGCCGAGGGAAATGTCCGCCTGGAGCGTATTCCCGACACCGACCTGTTCGAATGGCGCGGCACGCCGGGAACCGTGCCCGATCGCTACCACCTGGTGTGGAGTGATGCGGCGCAACACGAGCACATCGTGCATGACCCCTACAGTTTCCCGCCACAACTCACGGACTTCGATCTGCACCTGTTCAGCGAAGGCAGGCATCGCCATGCCTACCGCATTCTGGGTGCGCATGTCCATGCAGTCGACGAGGTTACCGGCATCCTGTTTGCGGTTTGGGCGCCGAATGCGGAGCGCGTCAGCGTGGTGGGTGAATTCAACCAGTGGGACGGGCGACGGCATCCGATGCGGGTGCGCGGCGGCAGCGGTGTCTGGGAACTGTTCATCCCCGAACTGAAGGCCGGCAGCCTCTACAAGTACGAGATCCGCAACCGGGAAAGCGGAGAGATCCTGCTGAAGGCGGACCCCTACGCCCAGGCCTTCGAGCTGAGACCGAGCACGGCGTCGATCATTGCCGATCCCACCCACTACGCATGGAACGACCAGGCATGGATGGAGCAGCGGCCCTCACGCGACTGGCAGCATACGCCCATGTCGGTCTACGAGGTGCACCTGGGTTCCTGGCGGCGCGGCCCGGAGGGTGAGTTTCTTGGCTACCGGCAACTGGCAGAAAGCCTGGTAAGCTATGTCAGGGAAATGGGCTTCACCCATATCGAACTGCTGCCTGTCACCGAGCATCCCTACGATCCCTCCTGGGGCTACCAGGCCACCGGCTACTTCGCGCCGACCAGCCGTTATGGGACGGCCGACGACTTCCGCTTTTTTATCGACGTATGCCACCAGAACGGTATCGGGGTGCTGCTCGACTGGGTGCCGGCCCATTTCCCCAAGGACGCGCATGGCCTGGCCAGGTTCGATGGCACCCCCCTCTACGAACATGCCGACCCGCGGCTCGGTGAACATCTCGACTGGTCGACACTGATCTACAACTTCGGCCGCAACGAGGTATTGAACTTCCTGTTGTCCAGCGCCGTGTTCTGGCTGGAGGAAATGCACATCGACGGTATGCGCGTGGATGCCGTGGCGTCCATCCTCTATCTCGACTACTCGCGGGAAGAAGGTGAATGGGTCCCGAACAGGTACGGGGGCCGGGAGAACCTGGAGGCACTGGATTTCCTGCGTGAACTCAATATCGTGGTGCATGAAGAACAACCCGGCATTCTCATGATCGCCGAAGAGTCGACATCCTGGCCACAGGTCAGCCGTCCAACCTGGACAGGCGGCCTGGGCTTCGACATGAAGTGGAACATGGGCTGGATGAACGACACCCTGGAATACATGAGCGAAGACCCGCTCTACCGGCGTTACCACCAGGGGAAACTGACCTTCAGCATGCTGTATGCCTTTACCGAGAACTTTATGCTGCCGTTCTCGCACGATGAAGTCGTGCATGGCAAGCAATCGATGCTCAACAAGATGCCCGGTGACGAGTGGCAGCGCTTTGCCAACCTGCGGGCCCTGTATACCTACATGTTCTGCCACCCGGGGAAGAAACTGCTGTTCATGGGTACGGAATTCGGTCAGGGGCAGGAATGGAACAGCACCCAGATGCTCGACTGGTATGTGCTTGGTTATCCCTATCACCAGGGTGTGCAGCGCCTGGTGAAGCAACTGAACCAGCTCTACAAGGACCTGCCCGCATTGCATTATTACGAGTTCGACTGGCGTGGATTCGAATGGATAGAATGCAATGATGCAGACAATTCCGTCCTCAGTTTCGTGCGTCGCAGCGACGACCGGTTTGTGGTTGTGGTCGTCAATCTCACCCCGCAGCCACACCATGGCTACCGCATCGGCGTACCAGAGGCCGGCCTGTACCGCGAGATTTTCAATTCGGACTCGGAGTTCTATGCCGGCAGCAATATGGGTAATGCCGGTGGTGCATTGGTCGCAGATGAACTCCCCTGGATGAACAAGCCCTATTCCATCAGTCTCACCCTGCCTCCGCTGGCGGCTGTCATTCTGCAGCCGGAACATGACGTATGAATAGAACCTGAACCGTGTCTGGCAGGGCAGCCCTATCCGCTCTGAAAGAAAAAGGGGACGGCAGTGATTTCCCCTATCAAAACAATCGCGCTTGCAAGATACTCCTGCCGGTCGTTCCGGCTACAGTAGGAGCTGTCCCCTGACCGCGATGCATTCACCATAAATCGCGCCGCAGGGAAGAATGCTGTTTCCTGATGGCATTGTGCGGGCCCAACCCCGGATAACCTGGCTGATTCGATTGCTCTATACTAGTTTGAGTATGGTCAGCCGATTTCTGATTTTGTTTTCCTTTCTCGCGCTGTTTTCAGGCTTCACTTCTGCCAGACAGGAGGATGGCGATATGGAACTGGAGCAGAGTGTTTGTGGGTTACAAGAACCCTTTATGTTTTGGCTATGGAGCAGTATGGCCGGCAACCCAGATTCAGATCGACTGGGCAGATTGCGGAATGTCGAGGACATTGCTTTTGAGACGAAAGATAACAGGCTATTGCGTGGCTACAAACTGAAAGCAACGGGGCGTGAAGGGCAGGTTGCTTCGCCGAAGGGTTACCTGCTGGTCATGCAGGGGAATGCCATTTTGGCAGACCAGATTATTGATGAGTTTGCGCATTTTTCATCGGCCGGGTTTGATGTTTATATCTATGACTTTCGTGGCTATGGTCGTTCTGACGGTAAGCGGCGACTTAAGGCAATTGTCAGTGACTATATAGAAATTATCGCCGCACTCAATTTATCTGATTATGAGCAACAATTCGTCTATGCCATGTCGTTCGGTGGTGTTGCATTCCTTGATGGATTCGAATCACACGGCAAGCTGGACCGCATTATTGTTGATTCCACGCCGAGTCGTTTATCTGATTACGGGTGCCCGTCAGAATATGATCCCGTTAACCATCTACCGGAAGATTGCAGTCATCTCCTGTTTATTGTCGGGCAGAATGACAGGGTCGTCTCGCCTTCCATGTCACAGATGTTGGTGGAAACCGCACAACAGCGCGGTGCACAGATATTGAGGGACGAAGCGTTTGGACACCCCTTCATGGACTATGACAGGTCGGTGCATCGGCGGCGTATGCAGGTTATTGAAGATTACCTGCTCAGGTAACAAATTAACGGGATCAAATTCAGATTTCGGCTAATATTAGGAATAATCAGGATCTGCCCCCGGTTTTTCAGGAGGACCATGCGATGGTAATCCATTCCGCACACTGGCTGCTGGTTGCCCTGCTGATTGCAGCGTCGGCCGGGATGCTGCTGGCCGCACAAGAGGCCGGTGAGGTGGTGATTGTGCGCGGCACAATAGAAGAAGACATATACGTTGCCGGTCGCAGCGTGGATGTCGTGGCAGAGGTGCAGGGTGATGTGGCCGCGGCCGGACAACGTGTGAGCATCGATCAATCGGTGGCCGGCGACGTGCTGGCGGTTGGCGAGAGCGTGACGGTCCGGGCACAGGTTCAGGACGATGTGCGCGCGGCCGGGCGCTCCTTAATCATCGCCGGGTCGGTTGGGGGCCATGTCGTGGCCGCCGGTGAGACGGTTAGCATCGCACCGGCTGCGACCGTTGGCGGGTGGGTGTGGCTCGCAGGACGGGAAGTGAACGTGGCCGGCCGGGTGGGCAAGGAACTCAAGGCGGCAGGGCAGACCGTGATTGTCTCCGGTGAAATCGGAGACGATGTGGAGCTCATGGCTGAGCAAATCCGAATCCTGGCAGGCGCCAGGATCAATGGAAACCTGATCTACCGCAGCGGCAATGAACCGCAAATTTCCGAAGATGCCGTCATCACCGGCGATATCATTGCCGAACCGGTGCCATACCAGGAACCGGGAGGGCATGGCGGGGGATTCATTTTTATTGGCGCACTGGCACTGGCGGCCATTGTGTATTTCCTCCTGTTTCCGCGCTTCAGCGTGGCCGGTGCCGAGGGCCTGCGGCGGGCACCCTTGAACGCGTTGGGCGTCGGCGTTGCCATTTTGTTCGCCACGCCCTTCGTGATCCTGCTGCTGTTCGCCACGCTGATCGGTGTGCTGGTCGCGTTGCCCCTGTTCGCCTATTACCTGGTGTCCCTGCTGGGCGGATTAGTGACCGGCGTGCTCTATGTAGGTGATGCCGGCCTGCGACTCCTGGGCAAGGCCGAGACCGCCGCCAAGGGACTGCGCGTGCTATCCATCATGGTTGCCCTGGTCGCCCTCGTGTTGATCCAGATTATTCCCGTAGTTGGCGCCCTGGCAATGCTCGTCTTGTTCGTACTCGGCCTTGGCGCACTCCAACTCCAGATCTGGCGCAGCTATTCGCAATAAAGATCGCGCCAGCAAGGCGCTACAGGGGTCTATTGTGTGCAGGTGCCTCGCAGGCGCGATACAGAGTTGCTTGGCTCGGGTAGCCGGAGTCGACTGAAGTCAGTCGCCTGTTGCTTTGTTTTTTGGCGGCAACAGCATCAGGAAGCCGTCGGGTGCCAGGCTGGTCGCCAGCATGACCGCGTTGATGTCCCGGTGTTCGGTCCAGGTGTCGGTGCGCTGGTTGGCCGGGTCGCGCCAGAAGGTCTCGATTTCGTCGCGCAGGGGCAGGTACTGCATGAGTTCCTGTAACTGGGCGCGCAGCCGCGGGCTTGCCGGGGTTCGCGGCGTTCCCTGCTCAACTACCCGCTGCAGGCGCTCCAGGGCGTGCAGTCCGATGGCCAGGCCGAGTTCCCGAAACGCCAGCCGGTATCTGGCCGGCTGGTGCAGCTCGTCGTCCCGGTCATAGTGCTGCAGGCCGGTGATTGCTCCCTCGAGCAGCCGGTCGAGCAGCGGCACGTCGGGCTGTGTGCCCTGCTGGATGAGCTGCTGCACTCGCCAGGCGTCGATCAGCAGACCGCCCAGGCCAAGCGGGTCGGCGGTGGCCCATTCGCTGCGTCTGATCATCGCCGCGTAGTCACCGGTTGTGTCCTCGAGGTCCGGCCCGGCGGCCGGCTCGGCCTGCGCGGCCGCGGTGGTGCGCAGCTGCAGACTGGTGATGTAGCCATCCAGGGGATCGTGCTGTCCCATGGAGGGCACCAGCACACGCGTCAGGTCGATGCTCATCTTCCAGGCCATGCGGCGCGGGCCCCGTTCGGGGGCGGGTGGGTAGCTGAAGGCGTCGAAGGCGGACCGGGCCAGCTCGCGCGCCCATGCGTTGAAGCGGGATTGCTGCGTGGTCCGCGTCACCTGGTCGAGGGCGTGCATCCACTTGGTGAGGTAATGGAAATACTGGCCGTCGCGGTCCCACTCCAGGCGCTCATCCAGTGGCTCGTCGGGGCCGCGTTCCGGCAGCGCCTTGCCGATACGCAGACCGCCCCGGGTGGGGTGACGCTCGCCGTCGGCCGCGTCCAGGCCGCTGATCCAGCCCGTCCGCCGGTCGTCGTCCCGGTGCCGGCCCAGGGTGTGATGGACCTGGTCGACCAGTTGCAGGGCGAGCCCGGTGTAGTGTTCCTCGCCGGTGGTGTGCGCCAGGCCCAGGTAGTTGCAGACCGCGAAGGCATCGGTCCAGAGGTAGCGCCGCCGCGGCTGCCCGGAGCTCAACCCGGTGTGCTCCGCGAAACCGTTCATCAGCGCGATGGCTTCCTGGATGCGTGGGTCAGGTATAGGGCCCGTCTCTGTAGGTGTGTCTGCCATGATCGAGGTGAGCGGCAGCAGCAGGATCAGCAGGTAACTCAGTGTGTAACGGGAAATGCGCATGATGCACAGCATCGCCCGACGTGTTCATTGTGCATTGTGACCATGGCTGCAGCATAAAGGGGGGCAGGCCATGTTGTCGAACCTGTCTGACCCGTTTGTACTCGCATCGTTGAGCACGCCCTGGGG
>JAOTTU010000060.1 GCA_029864225.1 Gammaproteobacteria bacterium
GGGTCGAACACGTCCGTGTTCAGGATGGCGGTGAATGCCGCTCCGATTTCGAATACCGAACCGTCAAGAAAGCTGATCAGGACCGCGGCGTTCTTGCCCGTGGTCACGACATCGTTCAGGAAGACCTGACTGCCCTCCTGGAGTTTTTCCGCCGCACCGTCGGCATGGGTCACGGACGCCTGCCCCTGCAGGCTTAGCACTACGCCGATCTGGATATTTGCCATTACTGATTCCCCTGGAAGGATTTCTATCCTAGTAATTTCCCTATAAAAATAAGCAACATAGAAAGATAAATACGGACTCTTATCTAAAGAGCGTACATGACGTCTATCATTATTACATCGGACTTAAGTACGATTTGCTTTAAATTCAATGCAATTTCATCCAATTACCTGGTTCGGCCTGGTCGGCCCGGGGATGAGGCCAATCCCGCCTCGACTGGAGGGCCTGCCTGAGTGGCCTCAGTAAATCACGCGCCATCCAGATCTCGCCTGCCTGCAAGTGCCTGATAGCTTTCGGTAACAATCGGAACGCCTCATCGGTGCACATCACCCCGCGCACGCCCCGCAACATCGTCCATATCATCTTGTTCTGATTGTAGTTATTCATAACCACCAGGCATTTCGTCCGGGGGTAGCTCTCGAGCAGCAATTGCAGGGCCGCAAACCCCTCCTGTTCGATGACGGATTCATCGATGATCACCACGTCGGCATGTGCCCAGGCCAACCAGGTCGCCTGCCCGGACAGTCCGGCTGGTATGGCTTCGACACAGAATTCAGGGATTGCTTCGATCAGATCAATGCATGCTTGCATGACAACCCGCGGCGCAGAAATGATGCTCACCTTTATTTTATTCATAACTTATTGTTTCCTCTGACCTTAATGAGTTTACGCCGGACACGATGGGCGTTCAATTGGACTTAGGTACCAATCCATCCAATCGGTAGCGACTTTTGAAGCCTGCGACCGAAGTGCGCCAGGGAAAAGCGTCAAATTTACGTCAAAGTGCGCCAGACTATTGCCGATACCCTCTTTGGATCCCATGAAAATAATCACATTCAATTTAGACCGTACTTCCCTGTGCCAGACCGGATAACGTCAGCCCGTCACCGGCAAGGTGCCTGGTATAAAAAAAAGCATAGCGTTGATCGTGCCGGGTGCACCGGTACCCCTGGCGTTTGTCGTCATGATATTCGAGCGACACTATCCTGGTGCCTGTTTGTTCTCAATGTAACATTTTTTTACCTTTTGACCGTCACGCTTGGTCAGGCGGGTGAATTCAGCCTGTCAACTGACGCGATTGCAAAGATCACGCAGGAACACGGCGAATATGCCGGCCGGCGCGTCGAGTTCTGGCAGGACCTGATCAACTCCGGCATGCACCTGCCTGACACTGAAAAACTGGAGAAGGTGAATAAATTCTTCAACGAGTTGAAATTTGTCAATGACAGCGACCACTGGGGCAAGGAAGACTACTGGGCAACACCGCTGCAGACCCTGGTGACGAACGGCGGTGACTGCGAGGACTTCTCGATCGCCAAATACTTTACCCTGCGCGAGATGGGCGTCGCTGACGAGGTCATGCGGCTTACCTATGTCAAGGCACTGGAACTCAACCAGGCGCACATGGTGCTGACCTACTACCCATCACCGGAATCCGAACCCCTGATTCTGGACAACCTCGTGGAGGATATCAAATCTTCCGACGAGCGTGACGACCTGCTGCCTGTCTACAGCTTCAACGCTAATGGCTTGTGGCTGGCAAAATCACGCCTGGGTGAAGCCAAACATGTTGGGCGCGCGGACCGGCTGGGGCCCTGGCGGGATGTGATTGCACGGATCAATGGCGAACTCACACCATAGGAACACAAGCAACATGCAAACAATACTCATTAAACCTATACTGCGCAAACCTTGAGTGACGGGATTATCTCTATGACCCTATACCGACAACTCGTCCTGATCATTATCGTGCTGTTAGCTGCCGGGTTTATTGGAACCGTGACTATCAGCACCAATAATCTGCGTCATTTTCTCGGGAAACAACTGGAATCACACGCCCAGGATACCGCAACCTCACTCGGCCTCTCGCTCTCCTCGCACATGCAGAGCAACGACCTGCCAATCATCAGTTCCATGATTGACGCGATCTTCGATCGCGGTTATTTCAAGTCGATTAATGTCGTCACGGCAAGCGGTGAGGTCCTTATCGAACGCAGCAATCCGCTGCAGATAGAGGATGTCCCGGACTGGTTTATCGAGAAGGTTGACTTCCAGGTACCCACAGTGGAAGCCATTATCATGTCGGCCTGGAAACAGGCGGGAACGGTTCAGGTTACCAGCCACCCGGGGCATGCCTACCGTGAATTATGGGACAACACGGTCGAAACCTTCTGGCTTTTCCTTCTCAGCGCGCTTGCCGCCATGGTGCTGGCACTGCTGTTTATCCGGCTGCTGTTGAATCCACTGCGCAGGGTTGAAATGCAGGCCGATGCGATCTGTGAACGTTCCTACCCGATTCAGAAACGACTGCCCCGCACCCGTGAATTGCGCCGCGTGGTCGAAGCCATGAACCGGCTGGCGACCAAGATCAACAACATCTTCACCGAACAGTCCTCACTGACAGAGCGTCTGCGCGAACAGGCCTTCAAAGACCCGGTAACAGATCTCGGCAACCGCCGCTATTTCAACCGCCAGTTGCAGAACCTGGTTGAATCACCCGAGGAATCAGCACGCGGTGCGGTGATGCTGCTTGAGCTTCACAACCTCGATAAGATCAACAACAAGTCCGGCTATCAGGTGGGTGATGAGACGCTGCACAGGACCGGTGAACTGATCATGTCGCGTCTCGGCAATGACCAGAACTGTTTTGCAGCGAGAATCTCCGGCGCGGGTTTCGGGATTATCGCAACGGATATCAACAAGGGTGAAGCGGATGCACTCGCGGCTGATCTGAGCACGGATATTATGCAGTTGTCCGCCGAGGACCTGGTCGTATCCGAGGATATCGCCAATATCGGTGTCGCCATGTGGAAACCCGGCGACACGGTCAGCAGCCTGCTTTCCGAGGTCGATATCGCCCTGCGTTCCGCGCAATCCCAGGGGGAGAACACCTGGTACCGCTACGAACCACCGGCCAGCGAACAGGCCCCGATCCAGGGCGCCGGTCAATGGCATGATTTTCTTGAGCAGGTCATTGCTGATGGCAATGTCGCACTGTTCACGCAGCCTGTTTACAGAGTGACAGCAGATGAGCACGAACTGCTGCACAAAGAGATACTGCTGCGCATCCCTGAGAAAACGGGGGAATTCATGCCCGCCGGTCTGTTCATGCCGATTGCGGAACGTGTCGGCTTGGCCAGTGCCATCGACAAGCTGGCTGTCACCCGGGTCCTGGGGCATCTGGCATCGGCTAGCGCAACGAACGCCGTGTATGCCATCAACCTGACATCCACGTCGCTCCACGAACCGGATTTCACCGAATGGCTATGCAGCCAGCTGGCGGATTACCCGGGGGCCAAAGGTCGTCTGGTCTTCGAACTGCCCGAGTACGGGCTGTTGAGGGATCTGCGCAGTGCGCGTCGTCTTATCGAGCGCCTGTCAGCACTCGGGTTTGAATGCGGCATCGACCACGTGGGCAGGGGTTTCAACTCGTTCGGCTATCTGCGCAGCATCAAGGCGGACTACCTCAAGATCGACGGCAGTTATACCCGCGACATCAACAGCGAAAGTGACAATCAGTTCTTCATCCAGGCATTGACCGATACCGCACATAGTGTCGATATCAGGGTCATCGCCGAGGCGGTGGAATCAGAGACCGAGTTGAACACCATCAAGACGCTGAATGTCGATGGCATACAGGGGTATCTTTTCGGTAAACCGGAACCGGTTTAGGCCAAAGGACTGCACGAACTAGAGGATATCTTCCTCGTCCACCATCACGTTGCCGAGCACACCCAGTTCACTGCGCATGCGCTGGCGTTCCATCAGTTTCTGCTGGGCGGGCTGTGGCAGATCGGTCAGCAGCAAGACCTTCTTTTCGATCAGCACATCGACCAGGTCCTCGATGACCCGAATCGTCTCTGCATCCGATGATGACAGCTGGTTCCTGGCAGCCTCGAGAAAGGCGATTACTTCCGGATCGTCGGCAGGCAATTCCTCGCCGGTTCCATGCCCAGGTTGCTCCGACAGGCCAATGATGTCGCCGTCTTTATTCAGTTTCACGAATGGCATAACGCTTCCTTATCGACACCAGGCAAATATCACTTTAATTCACAATCAGGCCCCTGCACACCGGGTTACACTCCGCGGCAGCTAAATATGCACCCCCAAGAGCCGATGTACTTCAATGGAGCCCTGCATCATCCACCCCGCGTTATTATATTGACGCAGAAAAACGTTGTATCCTTATGAATAATATGGAATTATAGCCTGATTTTGGACGAAGGACGATTATGACGCAAACGGCAACAGTCCCCAAGGACGCCTGGGATATCCCCGCTGACGGGTCGACGCATGATGACCCCTTAATGGGCTGCCTGTTATTGATCACCAAGATCCTGCACACGCCTCGCTCCGCAGATTCCCTGACGGCGGGGTTGCCACTGGTCGATAACAAGCTGACACCGGAACTGCTGATCCGTGCCGCCAACCGCGCCGGCCTATCCGCGCGTATCGTCAAGCGCCCCCTCAATGAGATATCGAACCTGGTCCTCCCCGCCATCCTGCTGCTGAACAAGGGCGGCGCCACGATACTGGACCGGGTACTCGATAATGGCAATGCCAGACTGATCATGCCCGAGTCCCGGGAAGGCGTCAGCGAGCGACCGCTCGGGCAACTGGCCGATGAGTATTGCGGCTACGCCATCTTCCTGCAGCAGGAATACCGTTTTGACGAGCGTACCCGGGACACGGTTATCACCCGGCCCAAACACTGGTTCTGGGACACGATCTCCGGGTCCTGGCCGATCTATGGCGAGGTACTGCTGGCATCCCTGCTGATCAACCTGTTTGCCCTGGCCTCCCCGCTGTTCATCATGAATGTCTATGACCGCGTTGTCCCGAACCATGCGGTAGAGACCCTGTGGGTACTCGCCATCGGTGTTGCCACCGTGTTCGGTTTCGACCTGCTGATGAAAACCCTGCGCGGCTATTTTGTCGATGTCGCCGGCAAGCGTGCCGATGTCATCCTGTCCGCGGCCCTGTTCGAGCGCGTCCTCGGCACCAAGCTGGCTGCACGGCCACCCTCGGTCGGTGCCTTCGCGAACAACCTGCATGAATTCGATTCCTTCCGTGACTTTTTCACATCGGCCTCGCTGACCGCACTGATCGATCTGCCATTCCTGCTGCTATTCATTCTCATCATCTGGCTGATCGGCGGGCCAATGGCATGGATACCCCTCACGGTCCTGCCACTCTCCCTGCTGACCGGCTACCTGGTGCAGCGCGCCCTGGCGGGAAAAATAGAACAACTGTTGAAGTACGGCTCACAAAAACAGGCAACGCTGGTCGAGGTATTGACGGGTCTGGAAACCGTCAAGGGGCTCGGGGCGGAGAGCCCGCTGCAGCGGCGCTGGGAGAAGATCGTCGGCAACATCGCCAACCTGGGTCTCAAGACCCGCTTTCTGTCATCCAGTGCAGTGAACATCACCGTGTTTCTGCAGCAAATGGCCACCGTCGCGGTCGTGATCTACGGGGTCTACCGCATTGCCGAGGGCGAACTCAGCCTCGGTGGCCTGATCGCCTGCACGATTCTCACCGGACGTGCCCTCGCCCCGCTGGCCCAGGTGGCGGCCACCCTGAGCCGCTACCATCATGCCAAGGCATCTTATAAATCGACCGATACGCTGATGGCCTTGCCGCTGGAACAATCGCCCGACAAGAACTTCCTGAACCGCCCGATCATCGAAGGCTCGCTGGAATTCAAAAATGTCAGTTTCACCTATCCCGGCCAGCCGGTTGAAGCCCTCAATGGCCTGTCATTCAAGCTCAACGCCGGTGACAAGGTCGCCATCATCGGCCGCATCGGTTCCGGCAAGAGCACCATCGAGAAGCTGATCCTGGGACTCTATGAGCCCGACTCGGGCGCCATCCTGATCGATGCTACCGACATCCGGCAGCTGAACCCGGCCGATGTTCGCCGCAACATCGGCTATGTCCCGCAGGATACCACCCTGTTTTACGGGACCGTAAAAGACAACATCACCCTGGGCATGCCCTACGCCGACGACTCCAGCGTGTTACGCGCCGCGGAGATTGCCGGGGTCACCGAATTTATCAGCAAACACCCGCTGGGTTTTGACCTTCAGGTCGGTGAACGTGGTGAGGGACTCTCCGGTGGACAGAGACAAAGCATTGTGGCTGCCCGTGCCTTGCTCAGGGACCCGCCGATTGTCGTCATGGATGAGCCCAGCAATGCCATGGACAACACCACCGAGGAGATGTTCAAGACCCGGCTATCCACATGGCTCGGCAACAAAACGCTGGTACTGGTTACGCACAGGGCCTCGCTGCTGAGCATGGTCGACCGGATCATTGTACTCGACAGTGGTCGCGTCATCGCGGACGGGCCCAAGGAGCAGGTCCTTGAGGCCCTCAAGCAGGGGCAAATCCGGGTGCCGAAGACATGACCAGCAAGCTGCGCAACCGCCTCACTGCACGCAACCACACAATTGATGACGCCGAGCTCGCGCGACTGCGGCGCGACGATGCCGGGTTCATATCGGATGTCAATGCTGCAGTGCTGATCGGGGCCAGCCGCAGCAGCCACTTGATACTGGCAACCACAGCGCTGTTCTTTTTCGTGGCACTGATTTGGGCCGCGAATGCAAACCTCGATGAAGTCACCCGGGGCGAAGGCAAGGTTATTCCTTCAGACAAGATTCAGGTCATCCAGAACCTCGAAGGGGGCATCCTGAGTGAGATCCTTGTCGAAGAAGGCGAGCTGGTCGAGAAAGGCCAGCCACTGTTACGCCTCGACGACACCCGATTCTCATCCACCTACCGCGAGACATGGCTCAAGTACCTAGACCTGCTGGCCAAATCCGCCCGCCTGAAAGCGGAGGCGCAGGGCAAGCCACTGCAGATGCCCGAACAGGTCTGGAAGGAACACGAGGGACTGGCCAGAAACGAGGTTGCCCTGTTCGAATCAAGAAGCAATGAACTGGATTCGAATCTGGGTATCCTCAAGGAGCAAGAGGGCCAGACCCGGCAGGAACTGGCGGAACTGCATGCACGGAAGGATAAGATTGCCCGCAGTTACGCCTTGCTGAAGCAGGAACTGGACATGTCCGCACCGCTTGCTGCGGAAGGCGCCATATCCGAAGTCGAGATCCTGCGTCTCAAACGCTCGGCCAACGACCTCAGGGGGGAACTCGAGGGCACCCAGCTGGCGATCCCGAGGCTGGAGTCTGTCCTCGAGGAGATGGGCAGCAAGATCGAGGACCTGGAGATCAGTTTCCGGACCCAGGCACGCAGCGAACTGAACGAAGTCGAGGCAGAACTCTCCGGTGTCGAAGAAGCCCTGCACAGCCAGGAAGACCGGGTTAGCCGGACCCTGGTCCGTTCCCCCGTCAGGGGCGCGGTGAAACAGATCAAGGTCGCCACCATCGGCGGGGTCATCCAGCCCGGGATGGATCTGCTCGAAATCGTCCCCCTGGAAGGCACCCTGCTGGTCGAGGCCCACGTGCGTCCGGCCGATATCGCCTTTCTGCGGCCCGACCAGGTCGCCCAGGTCAAGCTGACTGCTTACGATTACGCCATCTACGGCGGAATTCCCGCTAAACTCGAGCACATCAGCGCCGATACCATCACTGATGAACGCGGCGACAGTTTCTTTCTGATCAAGGTGAGGACCGACAGGAACTACCTCGGACCGGAAGGAAATCCGCTCAAGATCATCCCTGGCATGACCGCTGTTGTCGATGTCATGACAGGTAAAAAGACCGTACTCGACTACCTGTTGAAGCCGGTTCTCAGGGCCCGGGAAATGGCCCTCAGGGAAAAGTGAATTGGAAAGGATCTCGGTGTAACAAGACCATGTCTAGCGAAGTGCAGGAAACAACGGTTCGGGTATTGGTCGCCAGTGACGATCAGGCCCTCACGACCAGAATGGCCGGCATTCTGGAAGCGACCTGTTCCCTGTCCGATGCCCGTAGCTGGGTGGAGGCACTGGAGTCAATCCGCCGCCACCAGCAGCACATCCTGCTGCTCGACCCGGGGCTGATCCAGGACACGCCGAAGCAATCCGTTGCCGAGGTCTCGGCAGAATCGCCGGACACCCAGATCATGATCATTGAAGTACCCTCAAGGCCCGGGATCGACCAGATCGCGTTCTTCAATGCCGGGGTGCATGGATTCTGCAAGGATGATATCCCCCCGACCCTGCTGAAAAAGGCGGTAAACGCTGTTCTCAAGGGGGAACTGTGGATGCCGCGTAGTCTGATCACGCGCATCGTCGACGACTACGCCCGCAACCGGCGGCCGTCCTCACAAACTGACAAGTCGGTGAATTGCCTCACACCCAGGGAGCTCGAAGTGGCACGCATGGTCCACAAGGGTGGCAACAACAAAACGATTGCCAGGAACCTCAATATCTCGGAACGCACCGTTAAGTCACACCTCAGCGCCATCTTCCGCAAACTCAATATCGAGAACCGGCTGCACCTTGCCTTGTATTTCAATGAAATTGCTTGAAATCTCGGCAGAAATTGAGGAAACTCATCGGGTTTACCAGTACCAATCCAATCGCTTAACAGGGGAGTGTCTGCGATGCGCAAGAAAACGGTAATCACCAGTCTGATAGCCGTCCAATGGATGTTCGCTACAACCGGTGTTTCGGCCCAATCCCTCTCGGATGTTGTTCGGGAAACCCTGACCACCAATCCCGATGTGCAGATTGCCATCAGCCAGCGCAACGCGGTAGAACAGGAAATGCTGCAGGCCAAGGCCGGTTTCTTCCCCTCTGCCGACATCAACGTCGGCCACGGCTGGGAGACCAGCAATAATCCGACAACGCGTGGCCGCGGTGATGGCACCAGCAACCTTGACCGCAGCGAGGCCGAGATCACCATCCGGCAGCTGCTGTTTGACGGTTTTGCCACGGAAAGCGAGTTCGACCGCCAGCGGGCACGCGTCAATTCACGCGCCTACAGCACCTTCGGGACCTCGGAGGTCATCGCACTGAAGGCAATCGAGGCCTATCTCGATGTCCTGCGCCAGCAACAGCTGGTCATATTTGCACAGGAGAACCTGGCCGCCCACCAGAAGACCCATGATCAGATCAGCAAGCGCAGCGAGCGCGGCGTCGGACGCCAGTCAGATGCGCAGCAGACACTGGGCCGACTTGCCCTGGCACGTACCAACCTGTTGGCCGAGGAAAACAATCTGCGCGATGCGATGATCAGTTTTGAACGCATCGTGGGCAAACAGCCCGCGGATCTGTCCGAACCCCCCGCTATCGATGACCTGCTCCCCGCGAGCCTGGAGGATGCCATCGCCATGGCGCTGGCGAACCACCCGACACTGAAATCCGCCGAGGCCGATGTGGAGGCCGCGCGCATGCAACAGAAGGCTGCCAAGGCGCTGTTCTACCCGCGCTTCCACCTGGAGGTGAGCGGATCGGAAAACGACGACCTGGACGGGATACCCGGCCCCAACCGGGACGGCCAGATCATGGTACGCGGCCGCTATAATCTCAAGGGCGGCAAGGACATGGCGCGCCGTGAGGAGACCGTCCACTTGCTGACCGAGGCCGTCGAGGTGAAGAACAACACCCGCCGGCAGGTCATCGAAAGTATTCAGCTCTCCTGGCATGCCTATCAGACGGCCAAGCAGCAGCTGGAAAACTTCAGGATTCACGTGGATGCAAGCCAGAATGCGCGCGACGCCTACAAAAAGCAGTTCAATATCGGCGCGCGCACACTCCTGGACTTGCTGGACTCCGAGAACGAACTCTTCACGGCGCGCATCGATCACGCCAACAGCATCAATGCGCTGACCTTTGCGACCTACAGGATTCTCGCAGGTACCGGCCAGCTGCTGCAGACACTGGGAGTAGCACCACCCGAGGAGATTGCGACGGTGTCCAAGGATCAGCCGGTGTACAAGCTGCCCGCGTTATACGACATCCTCAAGTAGACAGCGCATCAAGCATAGTGGTCAGCGGCCTTAGTTGCGGCCGCCGGCTGTTTCCCGTCTCCTGAGCAGCCCTTCCAGCAACCGTACGGCTTTATTTAATCCCCCAAGGACTATACGATCGGGTTCTGATGCACGATGACCCGATTATATTCTCGATATTCCTGATCTTCACCGGCGCGGCCATCTTCGCCGCTATTGCATTATTTGCCCGTCAATCGCTGCTCGTTGCCTATATCCTGCTAGGCGGTCTGGCCGGACCCTGGGGATTCAAACTGGTACACGAGCCCTCCACCATTCAGCAGATCGGGCATATCGGAATCATCTTCCTGCTGTTCCTGCTCGGGCTTAACCTGCAGCCGGCACAACTGGTCAGAATGCTGCGTGAGGCGGTGCTGGTCACCGTTGTCAGTTCACTCGCCTTCGGCGCCACCGGCACGCTGATCGGGCTGGGCTTCGGATTCAGCCTGCGCGAGAGCCTTATCATCGGTTCTGTCATGATGTTCTCCAGCACCATCATCGGACTGAAGCTGCTGCCGACAACCGCCCTCCACCACCGTCACGTCGGCCAGGTGATGATCAGTATCCTGTTGTTACAGGATATATTCGCCATCGCGATCCTGATGTTCCTGGAGGGCATGTCGACTGCGGGCATGGAGTGGGGCACGATCGCCACCTTTGCCATCGCCGTTCCCCTGCTGGTGCTGGTGTCCTTCCTGTTCGAACGTTATGTCCTGTTACCGCTGATGCGGCGCTTCGACACCATCCAGGAGTACGTCTTCCTGGCCGCAATCGGCTGGTGCCTCGGCATGGCACAATTGGCGGAGACCCTCGGGATCTCCTATGAGATCGGTGCCTTTATCGCCGGGGTCTCCATGGCAACCAACCCGATAGCGCGGTTCATCGCCGAGAGTTTCAAACCCTTGCGGGATTTCTTCCTGATCATGTTCTTTTTCTCGCTGGGGGCAGGCTTCGATGTACGCATCCTCCCGGATGTGTTCCTGCCGGCCACGCTCCTGGCCGCACTGATGCTGCTATTC
>JAOTTU010000061.1 GCA_029864225.1 Gammaproteobacteria bacterium
GGCGGGTGTGATGCTTTCGCTGATGCTGTTTCTGTATCGCAGCATGCAGCCGCGGGTGGCGGCACTGTCACGCGCCCCCGATGGCACCCTGCGCGATGCCGAGATCAACAAGCTGGAGACCTGTCGCAATATCGCATTGATCCGTTTTGACGGCTCCCTGTATTTCGCCAATACCGGTTATTTCGAGGACAAGGTACTGGAACGCGTTGCACTCAAGCCGGACCTGAAATACGTAATCATCGATGCCGAGGGAATTAACGAGATCGATGCCACGGGCGAGGAGATGCTGCATCACCTGTGGGAGCAGCTCAAGGAAACCGGCGTGGAACTGTTGGTCGCGCGAGCCAAGAAACAGGTTTGGGACGTGTTCCGCCGCACCGGCCTGATACAAAAGGTCGGCGAGGACCATTTCTTCGCACTGCGCACCCACGCCTTTAACTATGCCTGGGACAAGCTCGGTGACAACCATGCCGAAACCTGCCCATTGAAGGTGTCGACGGTAGCTGAAGCAGTCCGGGCCGGATAAGGTCCCGGCCACGTTGCAGCGCAGTCGGGATCCCTGCATCATCTGTTTGCCGCACCCAGTACTGTCGGGGAGCGGATTCTTGCCACAATTTTCCCTGCGGGCGTGCTTTATCAAGCGTTACAGTTATGCGGCCGTGAATTACTGATAGGAGAGATCAGGATGTCTATTGAAAGAACATTATTTGCTTTTGGCGGCACTATGGTCATGCTGACCGCGCTGCTGGCCCTGTTCCACAATCCCCTGTGGACCTGGGTGACCCTGTTCATCGGGTTTAACTGCTTCCAGAGTTCGTTCACCGGATTCTGTCCTCCCTCCTGGGCGATGAAGAAGTTCGGCCTGAAGACAGAAGCGGAGCTGGCGCTGGTGTCGGCCGGTAAATAACCCGGCTCAGGCGCTGTTGCGCGGGGCGGCCTTTTCGAACAGCAGGTCCCACATCCCGTGGCCCAGCCGCTGGCCGCGTTGCTCGAACTTGGTCACTGGACGGTAGGCGGGACGCGGCGAGTAGTGACCTTGACCGGCACAATTGCGGAACGCGTCCGCGTTCTCCATGACCGCGAGCATGTGCTCGGCATAATTCTCCCAGTCGGTGGCCATGTGCAGGATGCCGCCGGCCCGCAGCTTGCGTGCCAGCAGCTCGATAAAGCCGGGCTGCACAATGCGGCGCTTGTGGTGGCGCTGCTTGGGCCAGGGGTCGGGGAAGAACAGCAGCACTCGATCAAGCGAACTATCCGGCAAGCACTCCTTCAGGATCTGCACGGCGTCGGCGCAAATGATGCGGACGTTTTCCAGCCCGCGTCGTTCCAGTTCCAGCAGCAGGTGACCGACCCCGGGACGGTGAACCTCGATACCAATAAAATCGGTGTCCGGTTCCTGTTCCGCCATGACTGCCAGGGAAGCGCCATTGCCAAAACCGATCTCCAGTGTGGACGCGGCCCGTCGGCCGAATATCAGGTCGAGGTCCAGATGCTGGCCGGCTTCAAGACCGTAACGCGGCCATAGCTCATCCAGTGCCCGTTGTTGTGAACGGGTGATGCGCCCCTCGCGCCGGACGAAGGAGCGAATCTCCGGCTTATGTGGCGGGCGGATGTTCACGCGGGAGATCTAAAGCGTGAAACGTGAGGGTAGGGTGCGCTGTGCTCACCGGGAATTAGCCACGGAATCCACGGAAGGACACGGAAAAAATAAAAACCTGAAATCACTGCTGTCCCATAAACCTCCTCTCCCACCGGGCTGGGGAGAGGGGATAAAAATAATGCAATTGCCTGTTTTTATATCCCCTCATCCTGACCTTCTACCCCTGAAGGGGTACTGAAATGAGTCCCGGAGCACCCAACAATCGGGCATAAAGGAGAAGGGACGTTCTGTTTATATGGCGGCGACGCAGATTCACGTCCCGTATGTGGCGGTGGCTGGTATCGTCTTGCCATACATTACTTTACATATAATCCTGTCAATGTTTATGGGACAGCAGTGACCTGAAATGTGAATTACAGGAACGCCTCGTTTATGCCCGGCGCTTAATCGGGTGCAGGCGCGGTCGGACAGGGTACGCCAAGGGCGAACATGCTCGCGTTGCTCCCGGTTCAGAAAAACGTCCCGTCGATGGGCGACGAGGCGCTGGCGTAGCGCTTGCGCGGGATGCGCCCGGCCCTGAAGGCCTCGCGCCCGGCCTCGATGGCCTTCTTCATGGCCGACGCCATCAGCACCGGATCCCGGGCGCCGGCGATGGCGGTGTTCATCAGCACACCGTCGCAGCCGAGTTCCATGGCGATGGCGGCATCCGAGGCAGTGCCCACACCGGCATCGACCAGGATGGGGACGCTGGCATTCTCGACGATGGTAAGGATGTTGTAGGGGTTGCGAATACCCAGCCCGGATCCGATAGGTGCCGCCAGCGGCATCACCGCAACGCAGCCCATGTCCTCGAAGCGCTTCGCCACAATGGGGTCGTCATTGGTGTAGACCATGACCTTGAAGCCGTCCTTGACCAGGGTTTCGGTGGCCTTAATGGTCTGCACAATATCCGGAAACAGCGTGGTCTCATCGCCCAGCACTTCCAGCTTGACCAGGTCGTGGCCGTCAAGCAGTTCCCGCGCCAGGCGACAGGTGCGCACCGCATCCTCGGCCGTGTAGCAACCGGCGGTATTGGGCAGCAGGGTGTAGCGGCCCGGTGAGATGACGTCCAGCAGGTTGGGTTCATCCGGATTCTGCCCGATATTGGTACGCCGGATGGCGATGGTGACGATTTCCGCGCCACTGGCCTCGGTGGCCGCGCGGGTTTCCTCCAGGTCCCGGTACTTGCCGCTACCCACCAGCAGGCGGGCGTGGTATTCGACGCCGGCGATGACCAGCGGGTCCGCGGACTGCGGGTGCTGCGATTGCATGGCTGTGGACATAACTATTTAACTCACTGATACTTCGAGACTAATGAACACGATAGTGGCTTATCAGCCACCCCCGATGGCCTGCACGATCTCGATATTGTCTTCGGGCCTGATAAGATGCGTTTCAAAGGTGCTGCGCGGCACGATCTGCTGGTTGACCTCCAGCGCCAGGCGTTTGTGGGTCAGGCCCAGTTCGACGATGAGCCCGCCAGCGGTCAGATTGTCCGGCACGTCCCTGGGGGAACCGTTCAGTATGATATTCATGACAGTTGATCCGGGAATGAAAGTACTTCCAGGCCACATTCTACCGTAATTGTATCGCGAAGGATCATACCCCGAGGAAAGAAGGGCTTATGGCGCAATGGAACGAGGATATCGTTTCGGCAGAGATCGCCGGCACGCTGGACGGTCTGCTGTACCAGCGAGTCAGACGCACCCCCGAGACGCTGGCCTACCGCCACTTTGACACCGCCAGCAAGCAGTGGCGGGATACCTCGTGGCGGGAGGTCGGCAACGCTGTGGCGCGCTGGCGTGATGCACTCGCGGCCGAGGATCTGCTGCCCGGTGAGCGGGTGGCCGTGCATCTGCGCAACAGCAGGGAATGGGTGTATTTCGACCAGGCGGCCCTGGCCTGTGGGCTGGTGCTGGTGCCGCTATATACCGATGACCGGCCCGACAATATCGCTTATATGCTCAAGGATGCCGCGGTCCGGGTACTGCTGGTGCAGGACGCGGGCAGCTGGAGGCGACTGGCGCCGGCACTCGGGCAGCACGAGGAGTTGAAGCGGGTGCTGATCCTGAACCGGCCAGAATCGCTGCCACTCGAACTGGCCCATGACGAGCGCGTACGCTTTGTGGCCGACTGGCTGCCGCAACAGGCGGATGCCCTGGCGGCACGTCAGGGTGATCCGCATGCACTGGCCTCGATTGTCTACACCTCGGGGACGACCGGGCGTCCCAAGGGTGTCATGCTCACGCATTACAACATGCTGGCAATCGCGCATTCCGCCCTCACGATGATCGACTGCTACCAGGAAGACCTGTTCATGTCCTTTCTGCCCTTGTCGCACACGCTGGAACGAACCGCCGGCTACTACCTGCCGATGATGGCCGGCGCCACGGTGGCCTACGCGCGTTCCATTCCGCAACTGGCAGAGGACCTACAGCAGCTCAGGCCCACAGTGCTGATTGCCGTGCCGCGCATCTTCGAGCGTGTCTTCGGGCGTATCCAGGGGCAAATGGCCAGCAAAACCGCTCTGGCCCGTGCCCTGTTCCGTTATACAACGGAGGTCGGCTGGCACCGCTTCGAGCGCGAGCAGCGACGCGCCGGCTGGCGGCCGAAGCTGCTGGCCTGGCCGGTGCTGCGCCGGCTGGTCGCCGGCAAGGTCACGGACAAGCTGGGCGGACGCCTGCGCCTGGCCGTGAGCGGCGGGGCGGCCCTGCCGCTGCCGGTGGCCAGGATATTCATCGGGCTGGGCGTGCCGATCCTGCAGGGCTATGGCCTGACGGAGACCAGCCCTGTCATCAGCGTGAACGTGCCCGATGACAACGAACCGGACAGTGTCGGCGTGCCGCTGAACGGTGTCGAGGTGCGCATCGGCGCTAATGACGAGTTGCTGGTGAAGACGCCGGGCCTGATGCAGGGTTACTGGAATAATCACGCGGCCACTGCCGAGGTGATTGATCCGCAGGGCTGGCTGCATACCGGTGACCAGGCGCGCATCGAAAACGGGCATGTCTATATAACCGGTCGCATCAAGGACATCCTGGTGCTGTCCAATGGTGAAAAGATACCGCCTATGGATATGGAACTGGCCATTAGCATCGATCCGCTGATCGACCAGGTGCTGATCATAGGCGAAGGCAGGCCCTACCTGGCGGCTATAGTGGTCCTTAACCCGGACGGCTGGCTCGGCCTGGCGCATCACTACGGCCTGGATCCCTACGACGATGCCAGTCTTTCAAATGAAAAGCTGCGCAGTCATATGCTGAAGGTCATCAGGGAGCAGCTCAAGGATTTTCCGATTTATGCCAAGGTACGGCGGGTGATCCTGGTGCGTGAGCCCTGGACCGTGGATAACGGGCTGTTGACCCCGACGCTAAAGGTGAAGCGTGCGCAGGTGCTGGAACAGTTCGATCGGGAGATCGAGGCGCTGTACGCGGCCGGGCCGGTGGGCCGAGGCTGACAGGCCGTCATTCCGGGCGCAGCGTAGCGGAGCCCCGGAATCCACTAATAGTTAATCAACCGGTTACTGGATTCCGGCTTTCGCCGGAATGACGAAACAAGTGTTTATCAGGGCTTCCCCCGCAAAACAGGCTAGCGGGTAATTGTTAAGGAAATATTATGCCCTGGTTAAAGTCTCATGACGTGACGTGACGTGACGTGCGGGTGCTGCGCCCTTTACCAGCTCATGTAGGCAAAGCCCTTTTCCTGCAGCTGCATGATGTCGTCGACACCAATCGGCACCACCTTGGCGAAATCGAGCAGGTCATCATCTTTCCAGTTGAGTGACTTCATGGTGTTGCCGCAGGCATGGAAGGCTACACCGTAGTCGGCCTGCGAGGCCGCGCGTTGCTGCAGATCAGACGGTATGGGTCGCCCGGGTTGCTTGCCGAGCAGGTGCAGACCCGGCCCGAAGGCGGCCACCACAACTTCGACGTCATCACCATACTTGCGCAGCATTTCCCCGACCGAGAACAGGATATGCCCCAGGTATTCCGGGTCGGCCTTGTTGCACTGATAGACGATATGGTGTTTCGAGTCATCGTCGAAATGCGTCTCGGTATGGTGTGCCTGTGCCTGGCGTACGGCAAACAGCCCGCCCAGTAAACCGACCGATTTGATAATGGTACGGCGCGGCTGGCTGAATAATCTGCGTTTCCCCATGGTCATTCCCCTGGTATGCGTTGTCTTTGAAATGACGTCTGTCTGGCTGTCATTATTTCATTCGAGTGAACTTAGGGCTGTTTGGTTCCTGGGGTAGTCGTCGCGGAGGCCGCAAGGTGGTGACTTACCTGCGCTGGAGACTGTAAACTCGCGGACGACAGCCAGTTAAGCGGGTGTAGTTCAATGGTAGAACTGGAGCTTCCCAAGCTTCAAACGTGGGTTCGATTCCCATCACCCGCTCCATTCATGATCATCAACCCGTGCCTGATCGCTGAGCGTTGACTTGCTCGGGTAGCGTCCGCAGACCGGTCTTCAGCACACACTTCTCCTCATTGAGTCCCGGCACTCGTACCGGATTCGGGGTAGGCGAGGGCGTGGCTGGGGCATAGCGCCGGCCATCCCGCGGGCTGAATCGGCAGCTATCAGGCAGGCCATCCTGTACCTGAATTCCCTCCGCAATTATGACCTAACTAATGCCCATATAAATAAAAACATATATTACAATAAGTAAATAATGATATACTAATTGTCACTGATTCAAGCGGTGGTTCGAATAGGGCAGGATGTCCCAAACACAGACGGCCTGAACGGTAACCTGGGGCGTCATTGGACTCCCGGGTTATCAGGAGAATATTGTTATATTGATCAGTTAGATAAGGAGACATGGTATGTGCGATGGATGCGTAAAATTGATACTGGCTTACCTGTTTCTGGTCATCGCCTTCGGGACGCTGATCTATTTTCAGATATATTAGCCAATATCTATATAAGCATATTTTTACTTGCATAATAAGTAAATAGTAATAAACTTATCATGCACAGCGGATTTTGTGGTTCGGTGGTTTTTTTTACTTTTTTATCATTCAATTTTGGAGACACTTATCATGAAAAAATTAGCAATTGTGATGTCCGCTGCCACGCTGGTGGTTGCTTCGGCTTCTGCGTCAGCCTGGTGGGGAAATGACGGTTTCTGGGGAAATGACGGCTGGGGTGACGGCGACTTCGATGGCGGCTTCAGCATGAGCTTCAGCGGTCACGGTCGTGGTCGCGGTTATGGTCGCGGTTATGGCTACGGTTACGACAACCCCTACTACGGCTATGGTCCTTACGGTTACGGTGCTGCCCCGTACGGCTACGGCGTACCCGTGCCAGCAGTTGACGTGGTTCCGGCCGGAACGACTGTCCAGGTTCCGGTTCAGTCCAGTGTCGTGACCCCGGTTCAGCCGACCTATGTTGCACCGGTGCAGCCGACTTTCGAACTGACCGAAGAACAGCGTCAGGCGATGGTGGATCAGCAGGCCAAGGCTGTCGAGTACATGCAGAACGCCCAGCGTCAGGCTGCCGAGTTCCATGCGGCACGCTTTGCCCCGATCGCCGAGATGGAACGTGAAATGATCGAGCAGCGCAATGCCGATATGCTGGAAATGCAGAAGAACATCCAGGAATCCATGCAGAACCGCCCGGTCTTCGGTTTTGACCGTACCCTGGATGCTGACCGTAATGCCTACCGTCAGGAAGCCCAGGCTCGCATGGAAGAGTCACGCAAGGCAGCCGAGCAGCGTCGTCTCGAGTCCGAGGAGCGTTTCAAGGCTCGCCGTCTGGAGCGTAACAACCGGGTGAAGGTTGACACCTGCGCCTAGGTTGTAACAAAAGTTTACACTGTACCGTCAGGTACAGGGCCTTACCCGGGAAGGGGTGTGTGGTTTAATCACACACCCCTTTTCTTATTGCAGCTTTCAGCCAATAGGAAACAGAGATGTGAGTTACTATACTTATCTTCTTACATACCTGCAGACACAAGGACAGAAATCATGGGAAAGCTGATAAAAATCATTCTGGGCCTCGTCGCGGTCATCGTCCTGCTGGTAGTCGCACTTGCCATAGCACTGCCGTTCCTGGTCGACCCCAATGACTACAAGGACCGGATTGCCACCCTGGTGGAGGAGAAGACCGGCCGCACCCTGACGATCGAAGGTGATATCGGACTGTCGGTGTTTCCCTGGCTGGGGCTCGACATTGGTCCGACACGTCTCAGCAATTCGGAAGGCTTTGGTGAGCAGCCGATGGCCAGCATGGAAAACGTCCAGGTGCGGGTCAAGCTGATGCCACTGCTGAGCAAGCAACTTGAAATGGACACCGTGAAGCTGGACGGCCTGCGCCTGCGTCTGGCCAAGGACGCCAAGGGCCGGACCAACTGGCAGGACCTGCAGGGCGAGCCGGCTGAAGCGAAGCAGGCCGAAGAGACACCGGGCACGGCGCTGGCCGGACTGGCGATCGGCGGCGTACAGGTGACCGATGCCGAAGTTCTGTGGGAGGACAAAGCAGCCGGGACCAGCTATGTAATCGATGACCTGGCATTCGCCACCGGTGCCATCAAGCCGGGTGAGGCCTTCGACCTCGACCTGAAATTCCTGGTCGAGTCCACTGAGCCGGCCATGGCCGGCCGCATTGACCTGCAGGGTGGCGTACTGGTCGCTCCCTCACTGCAGGCCGTCAATATCAGCGGGACCCGTCTCAAGCTCAACCTGAAAGGCGCCGGTATTCCCGGGGGCCAGATGGACCTCACACTGGCCACGGATATCGCGCTGGACCTGGAGGCGCAGACGCTTAATATGCCCCAGCTGATCGTGGAGACCCTGGGCCTGAAGCTCACCGGCAACGCCAGCGGGTCGGCGATTACCGGGGATGACCCGCACTTCAAGGGCGCCCTGGCGGTTGAGGAATTCGTACCGCGCGAACTCATCAAGGCGCTGGGACAGACTGTGCCCGAGACGGCAGATGCCTCGGTGCTGGGCAAGGCCGGTGCCAGGCTGGACTGGGAGGCCTCGACCCGTCACGCGGCCGCTACCTCCCTGAAGTTCCAGCTCGATGACACCACACTGAATGGCAGTGTGCGTATCGACCAGTTCGACAAACCGGCCATCGGTTTCAAGCTGCAGGCCGACCAGATCGACCTGGACCGCTACCTGCCGCCGCCAAGCGAGGATACCGAGGCGGTGGCCGCCACCCCGGCCGCAGCCGCCGCCGGCGGTGCCGGTGCCCTGCCGGTCGAAACCCTGCGCGGGCTGAACCTCTCGGGTACCCTGAAGCTGGCCAGCCTCAAGGCCTATAACCTGCGCTCCTCGGATATCGAGTTCACCATCAAGGCGAACAACGGGCTGCTGCGCATCAACCCGGCCGGCGCGAACATGTACGGTGGCCAGTACCGCGGTGATATCACCGTGGACGCACGCAAGGACACCCCGGTGCTGTCCCTGAATGAAAAGGTCAGCGGGGTGCAGGCCGGGCCGCTGCTCAAGGACCTGACCGGGGACGACAAACTGTTGGGCACGGCTGACTTTCAGGCCACGCTGAATGGCCGCGGCGCCACCCCGGAACAGCTGCGCCAGACACTGAACGGCACGGCCGCGTTCGCCTTCACGGACGGTGCGGTCAAGGGCGTGAATCTCGCCTCCCTGATCCGCAACGCCCAGGCCAAGCTCAAGGGGCAGCCGGTGCCCAGTGACAACCTGCCCAACCAGACCGACTTTGCCGAGCTGCGCGGCACGGCGACCGTGACCAACGGGGTGGTCAGGAACAACGACCTGTCGCTCAAGTCCCCGTTGCTGCGGATCACCGGCGAAGGCGAGGCCAGCCTGCCGGAGGAGACCATTGACTACCTGCTGACCACCAAGATCGTGGGCAGCATCGAGGGGCAGGGCGGCAAGGGACTGGGCGAGCTCAAGGGCGTGGCCATACCGGTGCGCATTGGCGGCACCTTCAGCAAGCCGAGCTACACCCCGGATGTCGGTGCCGCCCTGAGCGAGGCGGCCAAGGCCAAGGTCGAGGAAAAGGTCGAGGAGAAGAAAGAGGAGCTCAAACAGAAGGTCGAGGAAAAGGTGCAGGACAAGCTCAAGGACAAGCTCAAGGACCTTCCGCTGAAGGGACTGTTCAACTAACTAAGGCAGGCTGCCGGTGCGTTTTGTTGTCTGGTGTCTGCTGTGCGTGCCCCTGCTGGCCGTTGCCGGCGAGATACTCGATTCATCCGCGAACCTGGACGCCGGTGTCTTTACGCTGGCGCTGACGGCCCGGATCGACGCGCCGCCGGCGACGGTGCAGCGACTGATCACCGACTACGACCGGCTCACCGAGATCAATTCATCGCTGACCGAAAGCCGTGTCGTGCTGGAACACAGCCCGCTAAAACACCGCGTCCATACCGTCATCCGGGCCTGCATCCTGTTCTTCTGCCGAAGTGTTACCCAGGTGCAGGACATCACCCGGGACCCAAACGGGCGCATCGAGGCCGTCATTCTGCCGGCACTGAGTGACTTCCGACAGGGGTACGCACGCTGGGACCTGGCTGCAGCAGGTAACGGGACCACCATGCACTTCAGCGCGACCCTGGAACCTTCATTCTGGGTGCCGCCGCTGATTGGGCCCTGGCTGTTCGAGCGCCAGCTGATCACGGAAGTCAGGGAAAGCAGTGCCATCATGGAAGCGCGTGCCCGGGAGGCAGGCGCGCGGTGAGCACGGCCGATTTCAGTGCCCGGGTGCTGGCATGGTTCGCCCGGCACGGACGCACCGACCTGCCCTGGCAGGCCAATCCGACACCCTACCGGGTGTGGGTCTCCGAAATCATGCTGCAGCAGACGCAAGTGGCCACGGTGATCCCCTACTACGAGCGCTTCATGGTGCGCTTTCCCGATGTGCAGGCCCTGGCCGGTGCCGCACAGGACCAGGTGCTGCACCACTGGTCAGGCCTGGGCTATTACGCCCGCGCCCGCAATCTGCAGGCCGCCGCGCAGATCATCTGCGACCAGTATGCGGGCCGGTTCCCCGAAGACCTGGAGGTAGTATTGACGCTGCCCGGCATCGGCCGTTCTACCGCCGGCGCCATTCTTGCGCTCGCCGCCGGGCAGCGGCATTCCATCCTCGACGGCAACGTCAAGCGGGTGCTGGCACGCTTCCATGCGCTCGAGGGCTGGCCGGGGCAGGCCGCGGTCCAGAAGGCCCTGTGGACACTGGCGGAACAGTACACACCGGACACGCAGGTGGCGGCCTATACCCAGGCCATGATGGACCTGGGCGCCACTGTTTGCACCCGCACCAGCCCGGCTTGCGGCCATTGCCCGCTGCGGGCCGACTGCGAGGCCCGGGCCGGCGGACGCCAGGCCGACTACCCGTCCCCGCGCCCGCGCAAACCGCTGCCGCTGCGCAAGACTCGCATGCTGCTGCTGCGCAATGCTTCCGGCCAGGTCCTGCTGGAGAAGCGCCCCCCGGCCGGGATCTGGGGTGGCCTGTGGAGCTTTCCCGAGCTGGCTCCCGACGAGGCGCTTGAGACCGGTTGCATGGAGCGGTTGGGCTGCCACGTGCGGCTGGTC
>JAOTTU010000062.1 GCA_029864225.1 Gammaproteobacteria bacterium
GTGGGCGCCACCGGCAGCACCGTCACACCCGGCGAACTGATCATGCCGACTCCGGCATCGGCAAACACGATCAGCTCACCACCGCGGGCGCGTACCTCCTGCAGGTTGGACTTGAGCTTCTCCAGCAGTTCATTGTTCGGGGCAACGGCGATCACCGGCATGTTGGCATCCACCAGCGCCAGCGGTCCGTGTTTCAGCTCACCTGCAGGATAGGCCTCGGCGTGGATATAGGAGATCTCCTTGAGCTTGAGCGCACCCTCCATGGCGACGGGGAACTGTGCACCGCGCCCCAGGAACAGGGCGTTGTGCTTGTCACCGAAATGCTCACGGGCCAGTGTCCTGATCTGGTCATTCAGTGTCAGCGCATGCTCGACCTTGCCGGGTACGCTGCGCAGTTCATTGACCAGCCTGGCCTCGGTTTCGGCCGACATGCCGTTGCGCCGGCCCAGCACGATCGTCAGCATCAGCATCGTCACCAGCTGGGTGGTAAAGGCCTTGGTGGAGGCCACACCGATCTCCGGGCCTGCGTGCGTCATCAGCACCAGGTCGGACTCGCGCACCAGCGAGCTTTCCGGGACGTTGCAGACCGACAGCGCGTGACCGAAGCCGAGGCGGCGCGCCTCGCGCAGACCGGCCAGGGTATCGGCGGTCTCGCCCGACTGTGACAGAGTGACGATAAGCGAATTGTTGCGTACCACCGGGTGACGGTAACGGAATTCGCTGGCCACCTCGACGCTGCAGGGAATACCGGCGAGTGACTCCAGCCAGTAGCGGCCCACCATCCCGGCATGGTAGCTGGTGCCGCAGGCAATGATGTGCACCCCCTTCACGCTGTCGAAGACCCTGCCGGCATCGGTGCCGAAGGCATTCTCCAGCACGCGCTGGCCGGTAATCCGTCCTTCCAGGGTATCCGCGATGGCACGCGGCTGCTCGAAGATCTCCTTGAGCATGTAGTGGCTGTATTCGCCCTTGTCGGTCGCATCCGCAGTCACCCGCGATATCTGCAGCGGCCGCTCCACCTTGCGCCCGGAATGGTCATAGATGGTGAACCCCGTGTGCACGATGTCGGCCACGTCACCGTCTTCGAGAATTACAAAGCGGTTGGTCTCGGACACCAGTGCCGCCACATCCGATGCGATGAGGACCTCGTCATCCGCCAGTCCGATGACCAGCGGACTGCCGCGGCGCGCGGCGATCAGGCGACCGGGTTCGTCCTTGCTGATGACACCCAGGGCGAAGGCACCGTCGAGATCATTGACGCTGGACTGCACCGCGGTCAGCAGGTTCTGGCCCTGGTCCAGGTAGTGATGTATCTGGTGCACGATCACCTCGGTATCGGTCTGGGAGGTAAACCGGAAACCGGCCCGTTCCTGCCGGGTGCGCAACGCATCGTGGTTCTCGATGATGCCGTTGTGTACCAGCGCCACGCGTTCGTGGCATACATGCGGATGGGCGTTTTTTTCGCTGGGTTCGCCATGGGTCGCCCAGCGCGTATGTGCGATCCCGGTCAGCCCGCTGACCGGTATGGCCTTGAGTGCCTTGACAAGTTCGGCGACCTTGCCAACCGTGCGCACGCGTTCGAGCAGTGACTGGTCGCTCAGCACGGCGATCCCGGCCGAGTCGTAGCCGCGGTACTCGAGGCGCCGCAGGCCGTCGAGCAGCACGGAGGTGACATCGCGCCTGGCTACGGCTCCGACAATACCGCACATGGCAACCCCCTCATGATTTTTTCTTGACCGGCCGCTGCCAGCCCTTGCGGGTTTCCTGGGGCGCGCGGCTCAGCGTCAGTTCACCCGCCGGTGCGTCCCGCGTGATGGTCGAGCCCGCGCCGATGGTGGCGCCGTCCCTGACCTCGACCGGCGCGACCAGCTGGGTATCGGAACCGATGAAGACATCGTTACCGATCACCGTGCGGTGCTTGCTGGCGCCGTCGTAGTTGCAGGTAATGGTCCCGGCGCCGATGTTCACGCCGCGCCCCATGGAGGTATCGCCGACATAACTGAGGTGGTTGATCTTGGAGCCCGCGCCGATATCGGACTTCTTGATTTCCACAAAATTGCCGACGTGGGTGTGGTCGGCCAGGCGGGTCTCCGGGCGGATCCGTGCAAACGGGCCGATGCGCACACCCGAACCGATAGTGGCTTCCTCGATGACGCAATTGGCGAGCACCGTCACATCATTGCCGATGCGGGTATCGCGCAGCACGACATTCGGGCCGATCGTGACACGGTCACCGAGCACCAGATCACCCTCCAGCACGGCATTCACATCGATCACTACATCCTGTCCGGCCAGCAGCGTGCCGCGCAGGTCGAAGCGCGCCGGGTCGATCAGGGTAATGCCGGCGTGCATGCAGGCCTCGGCCTGCTGGCGCTGGTAACAGCGCTCCAGTCCGGCAAGTTGCAGGCGATCATTCACGCCGAGTATTTCATGCGGGTCCTGCGTGGTGACGGCACTGACGGTAACGCCATCACGTACCGCCAGGGCAATCACGTCGGTCAGGTAGAACTCGCCCTGGGCATTGTTGTTATCCAGCGCCGCCACCCAGCCATGCAGGCGACCGGCAGGCGCCGCCATAAAACCGGTATTGATCTCGCGGATACGGCGCTGGGAATCGCTGGCATCTTTCTCCTCGACGATGCCAGTGATATGGCCTGTCTCATCACGCATGATGCGGCCATAGCCGGTGGGCTGGTCCAGTTCGGCAGTCAGCAGGCAGACCTTGTCGCGGGCCGCATCGGCCAGCAGTGCATCCAGTGTGGCACGCCGGATCAGCGGCACATCGCCGTACATCACGACGACTACACGGTCATCTGCAATACCGGGCAGCACCTGCGCGACGGCATGACCTGTGCCCAGCTGCTGGTCCTGGATCACCCAGTGAATATCTGTTTCCGGAAAGGCCGCGCGCACCTGCTCCGCACCGTGCCCGATAACCACATGGAGTTCGGCACCGGCAAAGCCGCGCGCCGTTTCGATGACATGGCCCAGCAGGGGACGGCCAGCCAGCGGGTGCAGCACCTTGGGAAGTCCGGAACGCATGCGCGTCCCCTGGCCGGCAGCCAGGATAATGATGCTCAGGTTCATGGGATCCAGATTACTTTTTGATTCATGAAAACATTTAACCGCAGAGACGCAGAGGACGCAGAGTTAATGTATTAGCAAGACCATCCACAAAAATCGGCAGAATCTGATTCCAAAGCTATTGTTATTGCATTATATATCTTCTACTCGGCGTCCTCTGCGTCTCTGCGGTGAATCGTTATTCGATCAGAAGCTATAACGGCAAGTAACTGAAAAACTGGCAGCGTGGATCCGGGTGTATTGACAGCGATCATAGCATGACCGGCAGTGGTTGAAGCAGCGCCCGGGTGTGCCTCAGTGCATCACCGGTGCGGCCATCGGTTCCACGCCCTGGACAAGCTCGTCCGGACTGGCGGCGCGAATATCGGTAACCTTGATATTGAAGATGATGACCTTGCCGGCAAGCGGATGATTGCCATCCACCGTCAGCTTGTCATTCTCGATCTGCGTCACGATGAATTTCCGGGTCTCGCCCTGGTCATTCATCATCTCCACCTCGGCTCCGATGCGGCGGAACTCCGGCGGGACGTTATCGAGATCGTCGGTATAGGACAGGTTGTCGTCGTGTGGCCCGAAGCCCTCCTCCGGGGTCAACGAGACCTTGACCTTGTCACCAACCGTACAGCCTTCCAGGGCTGCCTCGATCTTCTCGAACAGGTCATTCTGACCACCGTGCACATAGCTGATGGGGAAATCGGACTGCTCGACGATGTTGCCAGCCTCGTCCTGGATTGAATAGGTGAAGGATACGACCTGGTCGCGGGTGACGATGGGTTTGGTCATAATGGCTCCGTGCAGGCTAGCGCTTGGCCTTTTCGCGCAGCTTCTGAATGGTGCGCAGCTGGGCGGCAGACTGGGCCAGCTCGACCTGCGCCTTGGCGTAATCGATGTCGGCCTGCTTGTCGGCCAGCATGTGCTCGGCACGCGCTATGGCCTCCAGGGCTGCCGCCTCGTCGAGGTCGCGGGCGCGAACGGCAGTATCCGCCAGCACCGTAACCACGTGGGGCTGCACCTCCAGTATGCCACCGGAGACAAAGTAGGAGCGCTCTTCGCCTTCCTGGGTCAGTACCCGCACTTCACCAGGCTTGAGCCAGGTCAGCAGTGGCGCGTGCCGCGGCGCGATACCCACCTCGCCCATCTCGGCCGGGGCAAACAACATTGTCGCCGTGCCCGAGAAGATGGCCTTCTCTGCGCTGACGATATCCACATGCATGGTCATTGCCATTTAGTCATTCCAGTGCTGTCGTTACAGGCTCTTTGCCTTCTCTGACACTTCGTCAATCGTGCCGACCATATAGAACGCCTGTTCCGGCAGGTCGTCGTAGTCGCCGTTCACGATCCCCTTGAAGCCGGCGATTGTCTCTTTGAGTGACACGTACTTGCCGGCGGTGCCGGTAAAGGTCTCGGCGACGAAGAACGGCTGGGACAGGAAGCGCTGGATCTTGCGCGCCCGGGACACCGCCAGCTTGTCTTCCTCGGAAAGCTCGTCCATACCGAGAATGGCGATGATGTCCTTGAGTTCCTTGTAGCGTTGCAACATACCCTGCACTGCACGCGTAGTGTCGTAGTGGTCCTGGCCAACGACCAGCGGATCGAGCTGGCGGCTGGTGGAATCGAGCGGGTCAACCGCGGGATAAATACCCAGCTCGGCGATCTGGCGCGATAACACCAGGGTGGCGTCGAGGTGGGCGAAGGTGGTCGCCGGCGACGGGTCGGTGAGGTCGTCCGCAGGGACGTACACCGCCTGTATCGAGGTAATGGAACCGGTCTTGGTCGAGGTGATGCGCTCCTGCAGCACACCCATTTCCTCGGCCAGCGTCGGCTGGTAGCCCACGGCCGACGGCATGCGGCCGAGCAGTGCGGATATCTCGGTACCGGCAAGGGTGTAACGATAGATGTTATCGACGAAGAACAGCACGTCGCGGCCCTCGTCGCGGAAATACTCGGCCATGGTCAGGCCGGTCAGTGCAACGCGCAGGCGGTTGCCGGGTGGCTCGTTCATCTGGCCGTAGACCAGGGACACCTTGTCGATAACCCCACCCTCGGTCATTTCATGGTAGAAGTCGTTACCCTCGCGGGTGCGCTCGCCGACACCGGCGAATACGGAATAGCCGCTGTGCTCGACGGCGATGTTGCGAATCAGTTCCATCAGCGCCACAGTCTTGCCGACACCGGCGCCGCCGAACAGACCGACCTTGCCGCCCTTGGCAAACGGACAGATGAGGTCGATGACCTTGATGCCGGTCTCCAGAATCTCGACCCCCGCCGCCTGCTCCGCGAAGGTCGGTGCAGGGCGGTGAATCGGCCAGCGGGTTTCGGCACCGATGTCGCCCTTCTCGTCTACCGGCTCACCCAGTACGTTCATGATGCGGCCCAGGGTCTTGGCACCTACCGGCACGGAAATCGGTGCTCCGGTATTGTTGGCGTTCAGGCCGCGCCGCAGCCCGTCGGTGGAGCCCATCGCGATGGTGCGCACGATGCCGTCACCCAGCTGCTGCTGCACCTCGAGGGTGATATCCTCGCTATCGATCCTCAGTGCGTCATATATCCTGGGTACGCTGTCGCGCGGGAATTCCACGTCGACTACAGCGCCGATGATTTCAACAATGTTGCCAGCACTCATGATAATTTCCTCTCAACTCAAATCTTCTATCGTGCAGGAGCCGGCCGCGCCCGCGATTATCAAGCGCAAAAAGAATCGCGCTTGCGAAGCGCTCCTGCACCAAATTTATTAGACCGCCGCCGCGCCTCCGACAATCTCCGAAATCTCCTGGGTAATCGCCGCCTGCCGCGCCTTGTTATAGGCAAGCTGTAATTCATCGATCAGTTCGCCGGCATTGTCGGTTGCCGACTTCATTGCCACCATGCGCGCCGACTGCTCGCAGGCCAAGTTATCCACCACGCCCTGATAGACCAGCGACTCGATGTAGCGAGTCATCAGCGCATCCATAACCGGCTTGGAATCCGGCTCGTAGATATAGTCCCAGTGCGTTTCCAGCTCTTTTTCCTCGTGGCCATGAATCGGGATAAGCTGTTCCAGCAACGGGCGCTGGGTCATGGTGTTTACGAACTCGTTGTACGCCAGGTACACGCGGTCGATGCGGCCATCCTCGTAGGCATCCAGCATCACCTTGATGGTGCCGATCAGTTCATTGATCGAGGGCGCATCGCCCAGGTGTGTTGCCGTGGCCACGACGTTGCCGCCGAGGCGCTTGAAAAAGGCGGTGCTCTTTGCGCCGATCAGGGTCAGGTCGATCTCGATGCCGTCGGCGTTCCACTGCTGCATGTTTGTTATGGCCTTCTTGAACAGGTTGATATTCAGGCCGCCGCACAGGCCGCGATCGGTGGAGATGATGATCAGGCCGACGCGCTTGCTAGCGCGCTCGCCCAGGAACGGGTGATGGTATTCGGGATGTGCATGCGCCAGGTGCGAGATGACGTTGCGGATCTTCCCCGCATAGGGGCGCGTGGCCTGCATGCGGTCCTGCGCCTTGCGCATCTTGCTTGCCGCGACCATTTCCATGGCCTTGGTGATCTTCTGAGTATTCTTGATACTACTGATCTTGGTGCGGATTTCCTTCGCGCCGGACATCGCTTTACCTTTGTGTTCTCAGAGTTGCCTGTCGTTACCAGGTGTTATTGGCCTTGAAGTCTTCAATCGCCGAGCGCAGGCTGACCTCGATTTCGTCGTTGTAGTCGGCGATCTCGTTGATCTTGTCCATCATGGCGGACTGGCTGGCACGCATGTAGGAAAGCAGCGCATGCTCGAAATCGACGATCTTCTTGATGTCGACGTCATCGAGATAGCCCTGCTCGGCGGCAAACAGCGACACGGCCATCTCGGCTACCGTCAGCGGCGAGTACTGCTTCTGCTTCATCAGCTCGGTCACGCGCTGGCCACGTTCCAGCTGCTTGCGTGTGGTCTCGTCGAGGTCGGAGGCAAACTGTGCAAAGGCCGCCAGCTCGCGGTACTGGGCCAGCGCCAGGCGCACGCCGCCGCCTAGCTTCTTGATGATCTTGGTTTGTGCCGCACCGCCGACACGCGACACCGACAGACCGGCGTTGATAGCCGGCCGGATACCGGCGTTGAACAGGTCGGACTCCAGGAAGATCTGGCCGTCGGTAATGGATATCACGTTGGTGGGCACGAAGGCGGACACGTCACCCGCCTGGGTCTCGATGATCGGCAGCGCCGTCAGTGAACCGGTCTTGCCCTTGACCTGGCCATTGGTCAGCTTCTCGACCTCGGCAGCATTGATGCGCGCGGCACGCTCCAGCAGGCGCGAGTGCAGGTAGAACACGTCACCCGGGTAGGCCTCGCGACCCGGCGGGCGGCGCAGCAGCAGGGATACCTGGCGATAGGCCCAGGCCTGCTTGGTCAGGTCATCGTAGATAATCAGGGCGTCCTCGCCCCGGTCGCGGAAGTATTCACCCATGGAGCAGCCGGCATAGGGTGCAATAAACTGCATCGCCGCTGAATCGGCTGCCGCCGCCGCCACGACAATGGTGTGCTCCATGGCGCCGTGCTCCTCCAGCTTGCGCACGACGGTGGCAATCGAGGAGTTCTTCTGGCCGACCGCCACGTAGATACACTTAATCCCGGTACCCTTCTGGTTGATGATGGTGTCGATCGCCACCGCGGTCTTGCCGGTCTGGCGGTCACCGATGATCAGCTCACGCTGGCCACGGCCGATCGGCACCATGGCGTCGATCGACTTGAGACCGGTCTGCACCGGCTGGGCAACCGACTGGCGTGCAATAACGCCCGGCGCAATCTTTTCAATCGGCGAGGTCGTCGTGGTTTCGATCGGACCCTTGCCGTCAATAGGGATACCCAGAGAGTCCACCACGCGCCCCAGCAGGGCCTCACCGACCGGCACTTCGAGAATGCGACCCGTGCACTTGACGCTGTCGCCCTCCGAGATTGTCTTGTAGTCACCCAGAATCACCGCGCCGACGGAATCACGCTCCAGGTTGAGCGCCATCCCGAACACGTTACCCGGGAACTCGATCATTTCACCCTGCATGACATCGGCCAGTCCGTGGATACGGGTGATACCGTCCGTCAGGCTGACAACGGTTCCCTCGGTACGCGCTTCGGCGACCGCTTCAAACTGCTCGATGCGGCTCTTGATGAGATCGCTGATTTCAGTGGGATTGAGTTGCATAACTTGTTGTCCTCTTAATGATTCAGTGTGCCGCCCAGGCGCTCCAGCTTGCCGTGCACTGAACCGTCAATAACCAGATCTCCGGCACGAATAATGGCGCCCCCCACCAGGGTCGAGTCGGTCGAGCAGCCGAGTTCGATCTCGCGTCCGAGACGCTTTTTCAGCGCGGCGGTGATGGCCGCCTTGTGTGCATCGCTGACGGGGAATGCCGAAATCAGCTCGGCACGTACCGTCTTTTCGGCCTCGCGACGCTGGATCTCGTACAGGACAGCGATCTCGGGCAGCAGTTTCAGGCGCCGGCTCTCCGCCAGCAGGCGGATGAAGTTGCGACCCTTGTCATTCAGGCGCTCGGCGCCGATATCGATGAACAGGTCAGCGCGTTGTGCGTGCGTGAGCCGCGGACTGTCAACCAGGCTGGCCATGCCGGGATCAGCCACAATGGCGGCCAGCAGTTCGAGCATCTCCGACCACTCCCCCAGGGCCTGCTGGGTATTGGCATACAGGAACGCCGCCTGTGCATAGGGACGTGCGATGGTAAGCGATTCGGCCATTGGTTTGCCTAGATCTCTGCGGCCAGCTTGGTGAGCAGCTCATCATGCGTGTGCTGGTCCACCTCGCGCTCCAGTACCTTGCTGGCACCGGCCAGGGCGATAGTCACGACCTGTCCGCGCAGATCTTCCTTGGCCCGATTGATTTCCTGGTCGATCTCGGCGCGCGCGGCGATCAACAGGCGATTGCCCTCGGCGCGTGCATCGACCTTGCCTTCGTCGACAATCTCGCTCGCGCGCTTCTCGGCACGGGAGATGATTTCGCCGGCCTTGACCTTCGCCTCGCGCAGGATTTCCGTAGCACGCTCCTCGGCCAGTTGCTGCTCGTGCTTGCCACGCTCCGAGGCCGCCAGGCCGTCAGCGATATTTTTCCTGCGCTCTTCCAGAGCATGCATGATGGGCGGCCAGATATACTTCATGCAGAACCACACAAACACGATGAAGGTGATGCTCTGACCGATCAGTGTCGCATTGAAATTCATGCTTCTACCTCGTTCAACAAATAACAGACGCGTGATCTGTAATCGTTTATGAGACCACCGCGAACATCACGTACATGGCAAGCCCTACAGCAATCATGGGCACGGCGTCAACCAGACCCATGACGATGAAGAACTGGGTGCGCAGCATAGGAATCAGCTCCGGCTGACGTGCGGCGCCTTCCAGGAAACGGCCACCGAGGATACCGATACCGACTGCCGCGCCCAGCGCACCGAGGCCCATCATCAGGCCGCCAGCGATATATAACAAAGCGTTTTCCATTTTTCTCTCCCGGGTTAACTGTGTTCAAAAACAAAAATAATCAGTGACTTTCCTGGTGCGCCATGTCCAGATAGACAATGGTCAGCGTCATAAAGATGAACGCCTGCAGGGTGATGATCAGGATGTGGAAGATGGCCCAGCCCAGCTGCAGCAGGCCGCCGAAGGCGCCCAGCGCCACGCCGCCGCCATACATTAATGCAATCAGTATGAAGATCATTTCGCCGGCGTACATGTTGCCGAACAGTCGCAGCGAGTGCGACAGGGGCCTTGCGATCAGCGTCACGCCCTCGAGCAGCAGATTGACCGGCGCCATCCACTTGGGGAACGGGTGAAAGGCCAGTTCGCTCATGAAACCGCCCAGGCCCTTGATCTTCACACTGTAGTAGAGCACCAGAAAAAACACCGGCAGCGCCAGGCCAAAGGTAATATTGGGATCGGTGGAAGGCACGATCTTCAGGTGACTGACGCCCAGGAGGCTGGCCAGCAAGGGGATGTGGTCAACGGCAATCAGGTCCATCAGGTTCATCAGGAAGATCCAGACGAACAGGGTCAGCGCCAGCGGTGCCACCATGTCGTTCTTGGCGCTGAAAGAGCCGCGCACACTGGTGTCGATGAACTCGACGATCCACTCCACGAAGTTCTGCCAGCCACGGGGCGTATCGGCCGTGGCGGTTTTGGCCGCTTTGCGGAACAACCAGAGAAATAGCATTCCCAGCCCGACGGAAAACAGCATGCTGTCAACGTTGAGCGCCCAGAAACCCATGGCCTGGGCGTCTTCCCCGGTATGGGCAAAGCCCCAGTGACCGGCATGCTCGTGACCCTCGGGGAACTTGCCATAGGTCAGATTGGTCAGGTGGTGCTTGATGTAGCTCGAGGATGTCAGTGGCTCAGCCGCCATGAATCAATTCTTCCTTCGAATTCCTGTAATAACAAGACCAAGCTGGCCCGCGATAAATCCTGTCAACAACGCCAGCGGCTCCAGCTGCAGCACGCCCAGGCCCAGTGCAAACAGCAGCAGCACCAGCAGAAAGCGCTCCAGCGCGCTGCGGTACAACACCCGGAGACTGGTTCCGGCACTCAGGGCACGACCGCTATCCACCCGGTAACGGCGCCACTCCAGCAGCAGACTGTTGGCGCAGGCGATAGCACCGCCATACCAGACCGAGCCAGCCTGGAAACCGCCATAGCATAAGAAAAATACGACTGAGGTGACTGCTATCAGCAGCAGTTGCAGCACCAGCAGCTTGCGGACACCGCTCGCCAAAACACTCCAATCAGTCAGTAATTCAGCAAGTTACGCGTGGCCTGCCCGATGGCCACAAGGCGCCTTTCAGGTGCAAGGGGTCTACTTACAGCCACGAGGCAGCGCGTAATTATAAGGAGCCTCTATAGGGGGGTCAATCAAACCGGAACAATAGCGGTGCTCATGGCAAACCGGGCGGTCAGTGGATGTGTTCAAGGATGCCGTCCAGTT
>JAOTTU010000063.1 GCA_029864225.1 Gammaproteobacteria bacterium
GGCAGGCAGGCACCTTCGGGTGCTCATCCAGGTGAACATCTCGGGTGACCCCGACAAGTTCGGGCTGGCCCCGGAGGCCGTTGCCGGGTTCGCCGACGAATTCCTGGGCGCCGGACTCGCCGGCATCTCACTGCATGGGCTGATGACCATCGGGCGGCGCGAGGCCTCTGAATCCGAGCGTCGCCGCGAGTTCGCACACACACGTGATCTTAGCCATGCCTGCGCCGCGCGTTTCGGCGCGACTCACTTCACCGAGCTGTCCATGGGCATGAGCAATGACTACGAGATCGCTATCAGCGCGGGGGCCACCATGGTGCGCATCGGTAGCGCCATCTTCGGGCCGCGGCCGCAGGCCTGATAAGCTCTTTCTCCAGTCTCGAGAGTAATACGTTACTTATTGTATTTTATGATTATTATTTCATGTAAAAAGCAGGCGCACGGATGCCGGCGGATGCTGCGCCCTTGACGACACCCTCCGGTACAATCAATGGCCAGCGGGGCATGCAACGCGTGCCGGAGCAAACCCTGTCACGGATGCGGTTATCGGGTAAGCTACAGCGACTCATCAATCCAAACGGAAGAGGCAACGCATGATTTCACTCGACGGAACAGCGTCAACCTGGGGATTCGGGATTCTGGTTTTTGCCATCGGCCTGCTACTCGGTTGCATTGCCACTTACCTGATCTTTGCCCGTAATCGCCGGACCCGCGAATTGCAGGAAGAACTGAACCAGTTCAAGGAACGCTTCACCGATTACCGTGACCAGGTCACCCAGCACTTCATGCGCACGTCCGAACTGGTGCAGGAAATGACCCAGAGTTACCGCGCCGTCTACGAGCATCTCGCCAACGGTGCGCAGCGCCTGTGCGGCGATGAAAACGGCGTCAACAGGCTGGATTCCTCCAGCAAGGGCCAGCTCACCGACGTCAGCCGGGATGCGGGCGACGATTTAGCCGAGGATGAATATCTGGAAGACGTACTGGGTGAATCGCCACGCATTTCCGATCTCGACATCAAGCAGCAGGCCAAGCCGCAGCAACCACTTCAGCACTAAGCCGGGCTAGTCCCCGTAGACCGTCACCGTCAACTGGCGCTGAAACGCCGAACTGCGGTGCTCCCACAGGTAGAGGCCCTGCCAGGTACCCAGTTCGCAGCGATGCCGGTTTACGGGGATGGTAACGTCGTTGCTGGTCAGGATGGTCCTGATGTGGGCCGGCATATCATCCGGTCCCTCCGCCGTGTGCGCAAACTGCGGATCGCCATCCGGCACCAGCCGCTTCATGTAGCGTTCCAGGTCCGAACGCACATCCGGGTCGGCATTCTCACAGAGGATCAGCGAGGCGCTGGTATGGTGAAGAAACACATGACACAGGCCCGTCGCGACACCTGAACAACGGATTTTTTCATTCACCTCCTGCGTGATCAGGTAGGTCCCCCGCCCGCGGGTGGCGATCTGGAAGCGTTCCTGAAAGACCATTGCTGTCAACGATCCCAACTGTCGCAGGTACCGTCATAGACATCCATGATCGCGATGAGCTCCAGCAGCACGGCACGGCGCTCCTGAACGCTCAAATGCGCGATCTCCGGGAACTCCTCGCCCATCTCGAGTGCCTTGATGTAGCCGTTCACCTGGTTGCAGCCTCGCTGACACAAGGCTTCGATGCAGGATTCGATCTTTTTCGACTGCCCGGACATAATCCCCTGTTCCCCTGCCTGCCGGCCCAATGACCGCTCCAACAGCTCAGCCTGCCGTCCCCGGTCCTCGGTAATCCGTACCTGTTGCCGCCCGCCTGGGGGGGGGGGAGTGGAACAAGTCTGCAAGCTCCAATAATAGCAATTCGGCGGCCCGTTTGTGGCCGACCACGCCGGCACAAGCCCTGGTTCCGGATGGGAACCCACTCAGTGGCTTGTCGATTCCGCGGCCACCACCAGGTCCTTCAGGGTACGGGCACCCAGGGTGTCCCGATAAATATCACCGATACCCGACATCACCTGGCCAACCGCCTCGCTGGACTCCAGTTGCTCGACATTGAGGAAACGGCTTTCCCCCGCCTGGCGGATATCCGCCAGCAGATCGGCAAGGCCCATGGTACCGATGTCGTGCACCGGTAGGTAGACCGGCGGGTCATCGCCGCCGATCTCAATCAGGTATCCGGCTTCGATCAGGACAGCGATTGCCCGGTGCACCGGTTCACCGGGCAGGTCCAGCTTTTCGATCAGGGCGTCCAGGTTCCAGGGCGGCTTGTTGAAATAGTGGTTGTGGCCCACCAGGTACATGATCTGCAGGGCCAGGTACTCACGCAGGCGGTTGCTCAGCGCAAAGCGCACCCGGTGCAGCGTCATGTATTTCGGGTACTGCACGAAATAGGCGATCTGCGATCCAACCAGCAGGATAAGCCAACTGAGATACAGCCAGATCAGCAGCATGATCAGGATGGCAAAGCTGGAGTAGATGGCCGCGTACTTCGAGGAAGAGACGATAAAAGTGGCAAAACCCCAGCCGGTGGTCTCCCACAGCACACCGGCAATAACGCCACCCACCAGCGCCGCCCGCACCTGCACCCGGGTATTTGGAATGAAGATGTAGATAAACGTAAACGCCAGACACACCAGCAGGTAGGGGATGAGTTTCCCGGTAAACATCACCAGCGTACCCAGCGGTTCGATTGAAATCAGTTTATGGGCCAGGTCGGTATTGAGGATGGTGGCGGTGAGGCCGAGCGCGCTGAAGACAAGCACGGGGCCGATCAGGATGACGCTCAGGTAACTACTGAATCGCTGCGACAGGGAACGCAGGTGATCGATCTGCCAGACAAAATTAAAGGCCGATTCGATCTTCTGCAACAGCGCGATGACTGTGTAGATCAACAGCGCAAAGCCCACCGATCCGAGCACACCCACCTGGACATTCTCGACGAAGCTGATGATCCTGTCCGCTACTTCAACGCCCTTGGGTCCGAGGGGTATCATGAAATTGTAAAGCAGCGGCTCGATCCTGGTGTGCACCCCGAAACCCTTCAGCACCGAGAAACTGACCGCGAGCAGCGGGACCAGCGACAGCAGCGTGGTGTAGACCAGGCTCATGGCGCGCAGATTCAACTGGCCACCCAGAAGTTCCCTGAACAGCATGTGCAGGACACGCAGGACAAATACCAGCACCTTGTGCAGACCACCCAGATGCCGCAGGTCGTCCTCCCACACGAAGGCGGAGAACCGTGTCTTCAGTCCCTGTAATTTCTGTATCATCCCGACACCTCGTCGATACACCATGCGGACCTGATCCGGCCTGTAACAGACACCTGCTGACTGGCCGCAGCAGCAGTTGCCTACCCCGCTTGCAGCGGCCGGGACCGGTACCTTGCCGCATCCCCATCATAGCACCTCACCCGTAAGCTCATGAATGTCCAGAGGGGCCTTCCGGGTGTCTGACCGGGTGCCGGTATGGGCCTAAAGATCAGGCGCCGCAGGTCGATATCAGTGTGTGCACTGTATACACCGGCTTGAGATCTGAAATGAGCAATAATCCCGAAGGCAAACAGCGCCTGCTGATCGTGGATGACTCCAAGGTCATCCGGGTCACCGCCCGTAAAATCCTGAGCAGCCATTTTGACACCGTCGAGGCGGTCGATGGCGAGAATGCCTGGGAGATACTGACCACGCAGGAACCGTTCTCGCTGGTGGTATCCGACCTCACCATGCCTAACCTGGATGGCTTCAGCCTGCTGGGACGCATCAGGAACTCTCCCCTGCCCCATATCAGCGAACTGCCGGTCATCATCATTACCGGTGCCAATGACAGCGAAAGCACCATGGGAAAGGCACGCCAGGCCGGCGCAACAGACTTCATCGGAAAGCCGTTCGACTCGGTCCTGTTACTGGCGCGGACCCAGTCGCACGCCAGTGCACATGCCGTCACCAGCACACTGAAGCAGGAGGTGACCTCCCTGCAGGACCATGCAACGGTGGATGCACTGACGGAGCTGGCCAATGAAATATCCTTCATGGAACGTGGCTATCAGCAGCTTTCCTACGCCATCCGGCACAACAGTAGCCTGGCTATGTACCGGATCGAGATCGATGACTTCGGCCATTTGTTCCGGGAACACGGCGAAGCCTTTGCCGAATCGGTCATCCAGACCACCGCCTATGTCCTGGGCTCGGTGATCCGCCAGGAGGACACGGCCGCACGCATCGGGACGGCACGTTTCGCCTTGCTATCGCCCGCCACCACCAGGACCGGGTTTCGCAACCTCGCCGAGCGCATCCGGAGGGAGGTCAATGCCCGGATTTTCAAGCATGACAACACCGTCGTGCGCGTGAGCGTGAGCATCGGCATTGCCGCACCCCGTATCCGCAGGAATACACGACTGGATGAGCTGATTTCCCTGGCCGATCAGCGCCTGGCACGCGCGCTTACCCAGGGCGGCAATCAGATCGTCCATGAGGGCAGTGGCCCGACACTGACAGAGGAACTGATGTTCGAACAGGTCACGGAGCCGGCCGCAGAGAAAGTGGTGACCGCTTTCCCGGTGGCGGAAGAGTCCAGGCCCATCGGCACCCGCATGAGCCTGGCGCTTGACAAGATCAAGGATATCGAGGAAATCGAGCTGGTCGCCCCGGAATATGTGCTGGAACAGAGTGATTCCGGCAACAATAACGTGATCGAGGCACGCGCTGTCAGCTCACCCGAGTCGGTCCCTGATACCTTCGCCGGGCCGGTACCTGAAAACCCCTTCACTGGCATCACCGTCGGCCCAACAACGACAGAATCGGTTCCTGCAGAGCAGATCCCCACACTCTCGATCGCCATTAAGCCCGACCTGCCTCGAGTCGGGCAAGCTGCAGACTGGTTCGAGGAAGCAGCACAGGATTCGGCCGAGGATGATGAACTCGTCGCAGATTTCTCCACACCAGACCCTGAACCCCTGCAGGAAACTACTGCTGTCGTGGTCAAGCGGACTGAACCAGCCCTTGATCCGGCACACGTGGAAATCGATCGTTCCCAATGGCACCCGCACAGGGAGACGGTTGAACTTCCAGCGCCCACGGTACGGCGCGGCCTCATTGCCAGGGCCCTGGCCTCGGTGGGTGCCTTGTTTGGCTGGTCGCATTCCCGAGAATAGCCCTCCCGCCTGATCTTGCAGTGATCCTGTCACCCTTGCTGACGCGGCCCGAGGGTTCTCCACCGCCGGGTGGGTGACTATAATAACGCCCTTCCTTCAATACACACCGCGCCAAGACCACCGGGAGTCTGCACATGCCTTCATTTGATATCGTTTCAGAAGTCGATATGCACGAGGTCACCAACGCGGTCGATCAGACCAACCGCGAAATAGGCAACCGCTTCGATTTCAAGGGGACCGGCGCCAAGGTGGAGCAAACCGATGCCACAATTGCCCTGAAGGGTGAAAACGATTTCCAGATAGACCAGATGCTCGACATCCTGCACAAGAAAATGGCCAAGCGCGACATCGACATCGCCGCCCTGGAGGCGGGCAAAATCGAGACCAGCGGCAACAAGGCCACTCTGCCCATTACGGTACGCCAGGGCATCGACCAGGACACCGCCAGAAAAATTATCAAGCTGATCAAGGAAACCAGGATCAAGGTGCAGACCAGCATCCAGGGAGAGAAGGTGCGGGTCAGCGGCAAGAAGCGCGATGATCTGCAGGCGGTCATCAGCATGCTGCGCGACGTCAGCATCGAGCTACCACTGCAATATATCAATTTCCGCGACTGAGACCGACGCTACCCGGATAGGGACCAGCGGCCAGCACCCCAGGCACGCACCCTGCGGGGCCTGGCGCATGCCTTGCTGCTGTTCCTGCTGCGTTACAGGGCCTAACCCCTGCCGTCAAGCGGCACCAGATGACGGGGCTATTCAGACTGGCCGCAAAGTAGACTAGAATACACGCCTTCACTTATACGGGGCACACCCGCAGGCATGACACAATCCACCCAGACACCGGTTCAACCATCCCGCTCACACAAGAGCAGTTATAGCTACGAGGAGCTGCTGGAATGCGGACGTGGCAAGTTGTTTGGTGCTGGTAATGCCCAACTGCCGCTGCCCCCCATGCTGATGTTCGACAGGATCACCCATATCAGCGACCAGGGTGGCGCCTACAACAAGGGCGAGATGATCGCAGAACTGGACATCAATCCGGACCTGTGGTTCTTCCAATGCCATTTCGAAGGCGACCCCGTCATGCCAGGCTGCCTGGGGCTGGATGCCATGTGGCAACTGGTCGGTTTCTACCTCGGCTGGAATGGCAGCCCCGGTCGCGGACGCGCACTGGGTGCGGGTGAAGTGAAGTTCACCGGCCAGGTCACTCCCAAAAATATGCTCGTGACCTACCGGATTAGCATGAAGCGCGTCATCCAGCGCAAGCTCAATATGGGCATCGCGGAGGGTGTCGTTTCGGTTGACGGCCGCGACATCTACACAGCCAGCGGCCTGCGCGTCGGCCTGTTCACATCTACAGATAATTTCTAGGAGGCCAGTTATGCGTCGTGTTGTTGTAACCGGTCTGGGCATCGTCTCGAGTATTGGCACCAACAAGCATGAAGTCGCCGATTCACTAAGGGAAGGACGTTCCGGCATCGAATTCATTCCGGAGTACGAAGAGCTCGGTTTTCGCAGCCATGTTGCGGGTACCGTCGATATCGACATAGAAGCGAACATCGACCGCAAGCTGCGGCGCTTTATGGGCAACAGCGCTGCCTACAACTATATTGCCATGCAGGAGGCCGTCGAGGATTCCGGCCTCGGTGAAGACATGGTTTCCAACCCGCGCACCGGCCTGATAGCCGGTTCCGGCGGGGCATCCACCGAGAATGTCGCACTGGCGGTAGACTTGCTCAGGGAAAAAGGCATTCGCCGCGTTGGTCCCTACATGGTGCCACGCACCATGTCCAGTACCAACTCGGCCTGCCTGGCCACTCCCTTCAAGATCCATGGCGTAAACTATTCCATCAGTTCCGCCTGCTCTACCAGCGCACACTGTATCGGCAACGGCTATGAGCTGATCCAGTTCGGCAAACAGGACATCGTGTTCGCCGGTGGCGGCGAGGAGCTGCACTGGACACTGACCCTGATGTTCGACGCCATGGGCGCCCTGTCCTCCAAGTACAACGATGCACCGGCAACGGCATCACGGCCCTATGATGCGACCCGCGACGGCTTTGTCATTGCCGGCGGCGGTGGCATGGTGGTGCTCGAGGAGCTCGAACATGCCCGCAAGCGCGGTGCAAAGATCTATGCCGAGCTGGTCGGCTACGGGGCGACCTCCGACGGTTATGACATGGTGCAGCCTTCCGGCGAAGGTGCCGTACGCTGCATGCAGCAGGCCATAGCGACTGTCGACACACCGATCGATTATATCAACGCCCACGGTACCAGCACGCCGGTTGGCGATATGCGCGAACTGGAAGCCGTGGGCACAGTCTTCAGCAAGGACATACCCCGGATCAGCTCTACCAAGTCCCTGTCCGGTCACTCCCTGGGTGCCGCCGGTGTCCACGAGGCCATCTTCTCACTGCTAATGATGAACGAGGACTTCATCAGCGCCTCCGCAAACATCACTGAACTGGACCCGGCCGGCGCCGACTTCCCGATCGTGCGCGAGCTGCAAACCAATGCTGGCCTGAACACCATCATGTCCAACAGCTTCGGATTCGGCGGCACCAACGCCACCCTGGTATTCAAGCGCTGGCAGGACGACTGAGACCCGCCCGGACCGGACTATTTCAGATACATCCTCGGATTACGCGAGGCGCGCCAGCTCTGAAACGTGGGGTAGTCCCGGTACCCCTCCGTCAGCACATAATCGAGAATATTGCGCAGGCGGTAGAACTGCACAACCGAGTCGACGCGGATAATCTCGAGGCCCTGGTTATCGTAGATGATCAGGGTCGGGGTATAGAACAGCCCCAGTGACTCCGCCCATTTCCGCGAAGTCGTGCGCTCACCGGCCGGGGTAATCACGGGCGTGTCACCCCAGAAGGACAACTGCACGGCCTCGAGCCGGGAGATGCGCTGGCGGATCTCGGGGTCCTGCAGCGGGCCGCCGTGCAGGACATCGCAAGCATGGCAATTGCCCTGCTCGAAGAACACCACCAGCGGACGCTCGCCTCGTATCCGGCTCCGGTCCAGCATCATCGGACCGCGCATAAAAAAGGACTGTTCGTTCAAGTCGCCCGGCTCAAACACCAGCGGCACGTCCGCGCGTGCCAGGTACTCCCTGTATGGCTCGTTCGAATAGTGGCCATCCGCGACATACTCCAGCGCCGCGCGGAACCGGTAAGGCGGGTAATAACCGCGCAGGCGCAGGACCTCTTTACCCTCGTTGTTATAGAACACCACCGCGGGGGTAAAGTTGGTCTGTTCCCGGATAGCGAGCTCACGCTCGGTCAATTCCCCGCCTGCGAGATCGACCACCGTGCGGTCACCGTGAATATCGATCCCGATGACATCAAAATGCTTGAGCGTATAGGCCTGGATATCCTCCCTGGCAAGGTCCTTTTCCAGGAACTGCTTGCAGTAGGCACAATATTTCTGGCCGTAATACACCAGCAAACCGTGCTTGCCCGATTCCTGCGCCTCCTTCAGGTCTTCGCTCAGGTCGAGGAAGCTGAGCTTGAACCATTCAGGGAAGGCCAGAGGCTCCTGGAGCGGCTGGTCATCAAAGTCCAGGAAGTCGTCCCTGGCAACGGCAAAAACGCTCGCCGGCAGCAGCGTGCACAGCGAAAAATATAAGATCCCTGTTAACGTGAATCGGCGGACCAACATCAATCTGCCCCCCTGTTATTGATTCCGGACCCGGCATCCACATGCCTTAACCACGACCGCGGAGCGATGCGCTCCCGGCACCAGTGAATCGCTCGGTTTAGAAAAGCTGCATCCTGACCTTATGATTATTGTAGGAAGACTACCCAACTATGACTATACAGGACAGTCGTAAAATCATTAGAATCGCCCAATGCCCGCCAATCACCAATTTCCGGAGCAGTGCTGATGTCCGGCATGCCCACCTGGACCATCCTGGGCGGTGGTTACCAGTCTTATCTGAAAGGCGACTACCAGGCCGCCTACAACGAGTGGTTGCCATTGGCGGAACTGGGTGATGCCGAGGCCCAGTACAACATCGGCGTCATATATGATGAAGGCGCGGGTGTTGACCAGGACCTGGCCGTTGCCGCCGACTGGTACCGCAGGGCCGGCGAGCAGGGCTTCCTGGATGCCCAGACCAACCTGGGCATGATGTATTACCACGGGCAGGGTGTAGACCGTGACCTCCAGGAAGCCGCAAACTGGTTCCAACTGGCCGCCGACCAGGGTGACCCGGAGGCCATGCGCTACCTGGCCCTGATTTCCGGCTGATCCCGTCAGCACCCCGCCTTTCAAACAGTCCCCGCAAGGCCGCCGAAAATCCCGGGCCCTATCCGCTATAATTAGGCAAAACATGACGTTGTATAATCACCGGACGTGAACACCTGATCCCGGGTAACAACCGAAATGAAACAACCAGAAGCAGAGCCACTCGCACCGATCCCGCTGCATCCGTCCTACCCGCTGCCGGGCAGTATCGCCCGGCCGGACTATGCACCCGGCGAGCGCGAGGCCCTGATCGACGAAATCAAGCAACTGCTCCGGGAAAAGGACGCGGTCCTGGTCGCGCACTATTACACCGACGAGGATCTGCAGATGATTGCCGATGAGACCGGCGGTAGCGTCGCCGACTCGCTCGAGATGGCGCGCTTCGGCAACCGCCACCCGGCCCGCACCCTGGTGGTGGCCGGGGTACGCTTCATGGGCGAGACCGCCAAGATCCTCAACCCGGAGAAACGGGTGCTGATGCCCACGCTGGAGGCCGAATGTTCGCTGGACCTGGGCTGCCCGCCGGAAAAGTTCATCCCCTTTTGTGATGCGAATCCGGACCGTACGGTCGTCGTGTATGCCAACACCTGTGCCGCGGTGAAGGCGCGCGCCGACTGGGTCGTCACCTCGAGCATCGCCGTCGACGTGGTCAGGCACCTCATGGACAGGGGCGAGAAGATCCTGTGGGCACCGGACCGCTACCTCGGTGACTACGTCAAGCGAAGGACCGGCGCGGACATGCTGCTGTGGCAGGCCAGCTGCATCGTGCATGAACGCTTCAAGGCCGAGGCACTGCAGAATCTGGCACAGCATTACCCGGATGCCGCGATCCTGGTTCACCCTGAGTCGCCGGAGCCGGTTATCGAGATGGCGGATGTCGTCGGATCGACTACCCAGCTGATCAAGGCCGCCCAGCGACTGCCCAACAAGCGCTTCATTGTCGCCACCGACAACGGCATCTTCTACAAGATGAAACAGGCGGCCCCCGACAAGATTTTCATGGAGGCCCCTTCCGCCGGCGAAGGCGCCACCTGCGAAAGCTGCGCCCACTGCCCGTGGATGGCGATGAACCACCTGCGCAACCTCGCCGATGTACTCAAGAACGGGAGCAACGAGATCCATGTCCCGGAAGAGATCCGCAAAAAGGCCCTCAAGTCCACCCAACGCATGGTGGATTTTGTTGCCACCCGGGACCAGGCACCCGCATCCTGACGGTCGAGACCCAACAGCCGGGGCAGGCTCACGTCACTTGTACCGGCATGACATCACGGCCCGATTCCGCAAGCTACCGAAAACGGACCTTCTATGGAACCATTTGACTATGACCTGCTGATCATTGGCTCCGGACCCGGGGGCGTAAGTGCCGCACTCCAGGCCGCCGGCCTGGGCAAGCGCGTCGGCCTGATCGAACGCAAGCCCTACCTCGGCGGCGTCAGCCTGCATACCGGCACCATCCCGAGCAAGGCGCTGCGCGAGGCCGCCTACCTGGCGTCGCGGTTTTCTGGCCGCGGCATGCGCGAGGCCGCGCAGGCCCATAACCAGTTACCGAGCGGTTTTCTCAGCGAGGCGGTCGCCTGCGAGAAGCGCGTCATTGAAAGCCAGGAAAGCCTGCTGCTCAGCCAGCTGATGGCCGCTGGCGTGACCCTGATTCC